>NYTG01000034.1 GCA_002683395.1 Halieaceae bacterium
CGTCATATGGTGAATCTGGAGGTGGTGAACACCTATGAGGGCACTCATGATGTTCATGCCCTGATTCTTGGACGCAGCCAGACAGGTCTGTCAGCTTTCTAAAGCTCCAATTTCAGGTGAATGTGCTGCTCAAAGAGTGGCAAGAACTCGTCTTGACGGTGACTGACAAACAGCAGCGTGCTGTGCCGACGAGCCTCCAAGGCCGACATAAACCCCAGAATCCGATCGCGATTAATCTCGTCCAACCCTTGGGTCGGTTCATCTAGAACCAGCAGCAAGGGAGACTTCACCATCGCACGTGCGATCAGCACCAGCCGCTGCTCTCCGTAACTCAACGACTGAAACGCGAGCTCGGCTTTGCCGCCCATGCCGACGGCTTCGAGCCACTCTTTACTCAACCTGACCTGCAGCTCAGTTGGCGCGTCATACAACCCGATCGAGTCAAAAAAACCGGAACAGATCACGGAGATGACATCGCAACGGACGGTGTAGCGCCGATGCAGGTCATTACTGACCAAACCCAGATGTCGTTTAATCTCCCAGACAGACTCCCCACTGCCCCTTCGGTGGCCGAACACCGTGACATCATTGCTGAAGCACTGCATACAGTCACCGGTAATCAAACCGAGAAGTGTCGATTTGCCCGCACCATTCTCGCCGGTGACCAGCGTGTGCTGTAGCGGCGCGATCTTGACCGTCAGCTCTTTCAGCACCTGACGCCCCCCATACTGAACAGTGCAGTCATTCAGCTCTGCAACGTAGGGGTCTTCATACGATTCGAGCTGAATGGCATCGTCGGGAATACCCGGCTGAATAATCTGATCGACTCTCACGCTTGCCTCAAGCTGAGCCAACTTGGCCTCCCGCGACTCGCCGTCAAAAATCGTCATCAGCCCATCGTCAATATGGGCGAAGCGGTCTACCCACACGGGAATATCCGACCGGTTGCTGAGCAAAAGCACCACGCTAGCGCCCGACGCGACTGCCCGGCACAGCGCATCATTTAAAGCAGCCACTGTCCCCGGGTCCAGGCTGTCAAAGGGGTTGTCACAGACCAGCAGTCGGGCATCCTCTAGTAGCGCCTTCAGCACCATTAATTTGCGGCTCTCTCCGGTACTGAGCTCACGATAAAAGGCATGTAATCGGTGACGCATGTTCAATGCGTCGATCAGCGGATCGTCGAGTCGAGACGATGGCAGAAAGTCTGCAACCCGCGTACCCCACTCGTCCTCAGGAATAATATCGGTGGCTGCGAGACGCCATTCTTCTTCGTAAATAGCTTGCTGCCGCTCGAAGGAAATCAAAGCAATATCCTGTTCACCCAGAATATGCTCCACCCTCCCAGTTTGCGGGGCGATCTCGCCAACCAACAGCCGATCGACCAATTGCTTTCCCGATCCATTAAGTCCAAACAGGCACCATCCCTCGCCCTGCGATATAGACCAGTCAGGCACCATCAAACCATCGTAATGGCAGTCAGATAGTCGAATAAATGGCGGTGAAGTGCTCATCAACTTGCTGTCCAGGCTGAATCGTCGTGAAGGGCGTCTAGCAGGCCGCTGGCAGTAGCGCCACGCACTGAAAAGGCGTCTCGAGCATGACACAACATTTAAGGATTTGCCTTTGATTTGCCGCTACACTTCGCGCCATTGACATGAGAGGACCCCCACCCATGATCGACTGCAGCGCACGCATTGAGCAACTCAATGCCAATGCACCCACCTTCATTCACCTGCTGGGCGGAAAAGTGATTGCGCTGGATATGGTGGCTCACAGAGCTGTTTTTACCTTTACCGTGCCGCTGGATTACTGCCATTCGGTAGACGTCGTACAGGGCGGATTTGTCACCGCCATGCTCGACGCCGCCATGTCTCACGCCCTCTTTGGCACTGAAGATTCGCTCAGGGGCTTAGCATCGCTCGATATCGCGATCCAGTTCATGGGTATCTGCCGAGGGGAACAGCCCCTGCAGGCGACCGGCTGGGTCAAAAAAGCGACTTATCGGACGGCTTTTCTGGAAGCGGAGCTCCGCGACAAAGCGGGAGAACTGATTGCGGCAGGACAGTCTGTCGCCAAGCTCACGCGACAATCAACCGATACGTCGTCACGCTGAATCGACACTACCGTAATCGTGGCAGCACCTTCTCCGCGATATAGGCCATTCTCCGATCACCGGACTCAACGCTCTCGCCTGGAAACTGCGCCCAAAAATGAATATCGGATATCTGGGGATACTGCTCGATCATAGCGCTCAGCTTCTCAACGGCGGTATCGGCATCCCACAGCTCATACAAGCCATTTTCAATCGCCGTGCGCGCATCCGGAAATAAAGGCGTTTGATCTGGCGGTCCGAACGCTCCCCAGCGAATGTACTCATTAGACTGATAGAGCACGTGGTCTCCAACGCGCTCCGCTTCCGCTTCNGGGTCCTCGGCAATAATCGCCCAGCAACCCAAAATAATATTGCCCTCCTCGGGCGCCTTACCGTTAGCAGCCAAACACTCAACATAGGTGTCCATACCAATACCGCCGGTGCACAGNAAACCATCNGCAATGCGCGCCGCGCGATCAATTGCGGGGGGCGCCATTCCGCCCAGTAGAACTCTCGGCGCGCGCTTTGGCGGCGGCGTGATTTTAAAGTCGCCCACCGCAAACCGCTTGCCTTCNAAGTTAACGGGCTCACCTGACCAGGCGCGTCGCAATATTTCGATACCCTCCTCGACCAAGCTGGGTCGATGAGAAATCTTGCGCCCAAACTGATCGAACTCTAACTGGCGATAACCGATACCCACTCCGAGGTCGAAACGCCCCCCAGAAATCAGTGANAGTGTGGCGGCGTCTTCCGCCATGCGAACCGGATCCGCGATCGGNAGCAGCATCAGATTGGTTCCCAGGCGCATCCGTTCGGTGCGGGCAGCGATCGCCGCGTGAATNACGAGGGGCGAGGGAGTATAGCCATCGTCGCAAAAGTGATGCTCCGTCAACCACACCGAGTCGAAGCCCATCGTCTCTGCGCGCGCAATTTGGTCGAGGCGCTCAGAGTAGAACTGCTCGAAATCGATCTGCCACGGCTCCGGGTTACGAAAATCGTACCAAAGCCCAAAATCCACGTTAGAAGTCATAGTGCTTCCTCTCTCAGAGACTGGTGATGAAGTCATTAAGCGCGGCGAGATAGCCCTCGCGCTCTTCCATAAAAGGCGCATGGCCACTCTCGGGGAACTCTACGCCCGCGGCGCGCGGGTGGTTCTGTGCTACCCACCGCGAAATATCGGGCGAGACGAAACCATCCTGTCCACAAATCACCGACAGTATGGGCACATCCAGCGCCATCATCATGTCGCGCTGATCAAGGTGCGCAAGTTCACCCAAAGTCGCNGAGGCTCGTGCGCTGGAGTTGAGGAACGCACCGGCCATTGAAGCTAGCACCGCATCGGTAGGCGGCTTGGCACAAATAGCCGTCGCCAGCATCGTCAGAAAGTTCACGCGATCCTCGTTCATTGCCGCAACGTTGCCCTCGACATCCTCCGGCATACCGCCGATAGCGAGATCCGCTTTCTGCGTGTAAATGGGGCTCGCGNCGGCAGTCAGCACCAGCGCTGCGCAGCGGTCTCCCAGCAAGCTGGCTGCATGGGTCGCGACCGCGCCTCCTAACGACCAACCGTTAACCACCACATCGGATAGACCTAAATGATCGACTAGGGCAACGACATCGCCGGCAATGGCGGCGATACTCAGGTCGGCAAAGTCATGGTCAGATCGNCCACAGCCGCGATGGTCNATGGTNANCACGCGATNNCCNGCAGCNTGCAGCGGCAGAATCACNCCGTCCCAGCANCGATTGTCCATGCCCCAGCCATGGATCAACANCATCGGCTGCCCGNCTCCTCCCAGATCTTCGTANTAAATNCTTTTGCTNCCNTCCACTTCCAATCTTGCCATGNTCAGTTCTCCCCTCGCTGGGTAATCGCCGCCATTACATTCGCGGCAAAATGNTCAAAGTAGGCNTCAAGNTCGATCGCCTCNGGCGCGACNACCCACTGATAGATCGTCCCAAACATTGTCGAGCAATANCCGGTAGCAAACTGTTCGGCATCNACATCTGCCCTCACCTCTCCNGNAGCCTGTCCCTGCTCAATCCATTGCTGTACGTCGCGGCGATAAATCACATGGTGTTTTGCTAGGCTGGCGCGGATATCTGATTCACGCCCCAGGGACTCGTACCACAGAATGTACATTGCTCGAAGATAGTCCGACTCGCGTGTGAAGATATCGCGCTGCGCCTGAATGGCTGCCTGTAAAGCGGCGAGCCCGTCTTTGCCCGCAAGATAGGTCGACAAGTGCGCCTTCCAAATCTCGTCAAACCGGGCGAACAGCTCCATCCATAGGCCGTCTTTGGATCCAAAACGATAGCTCGCGAGTCCACGACTGTATCCCGCCCCTTCCCCGATATCCTTAAGCGTCGTCTTCGCGGTACCCCGCTCATTCACCAATTCGATCGCCATTTCGAACATCTTCTGATCGGACAGTGCGGTCCGCTCAGCTTGTGTATTGCCCACCGAGGTATCGGTCACCGCAGCATCAGCCATCATCCCCTCCAAACGCTTTGTGCTTCTCCACCGCGAGGGCTCCCGAGGCCAGTTCTTCTCGCAGTAACTTTTTATTCAATTTNCCGACGCTGGTTTTGGGAATTTCATCAAGAAACGCCCAGTATTCCGGTATCCAGAACTTCGCCACTCTGTCGAGCAAAAATGCACGTAGGCGTTCCGGCAGAGCGTCGATATCGGTGCCCCGCTTGGCGCCGACAATCGCCAGCGGGCGCTCTTGCCAACGGGGGTCTTCGATCGCAATCACCGCGATTTCCGCCACGCTATCGTGCTTGAGCAGCTCGTCTTCAAGATCCACCGACGAAATCCATTCCCCACCCGACTTAATGACATCCTTGGTCCGGTCGGTCAGTTGTACATAGCCTCGCGCATCGACCATGCCTACATCACCGGTGCGCAGCCAGCCATCGTCAGTAAACGCATCACTGGCCTCGTTAAGATAGCTCCCGGTTACCCATGCGCCCTTGAGCTGCAGCTCTCCAACCGCCTCGCCATCTTGCGGCAAAATACACCCTTTATCATCCATCACTCGCACATCAATACCGGGAACCGGTCGGCCACTTTTCAGGCGCCAGTAGGTCTCCGACTCACCGCCCAGGTCTTTGGGGGGATGCGATAAGACGCACATCGGACTGGTTTCAGTCATACCCCATCCTTGAATCACGGGCACGCCCCAGCGATCCCGCACGGATTCGATCATGGATGACGGCACCGCCGATCCGCCCGATACGATCGCGCGAAAGCACGACAAATCGAGCGGAGAGGCCTCATCGGCCTGCAATAGATCGCCCAAAATAGTAGGCACCATAGCGGTCAGCGTAGGGCGAGCGGCTTCAATCATAGCGCGCAGGTGCTGCCCCTGAAGATGAGGCCCCGGCATGACCATGTCTGCTCCAGACATCCACCCACTGTAGGGAAATCCCCAGGCATTGGCGTGAAACATCGACGGCAGCATCAGAATGATGTCGCGCTCCTGCACCGCAAAGCTGTCAACTGCGCGCGAGGCCAGTGCATGTAAGTAGGTGGTCTTCTGACTGTAGGCCACACCCTTCGGGTGACCCGTGGTCCCGCTTGTATAGCAAATCCCGGCCGCCGAATCCTCTGCCGGTTCAGGCCATGAAAACGCCGCTGCGGCTTCAGCAACAATCGATTCGTAGGACACCATCCGCGGATCATTCAACGAGGCGTCGCTGTCTTGGTCGTGCCCGGTCACGATCAGACACTCGACATCCGGAATCAGGGGCAGAATAGGCAAAAAACTATCGAGGAGGCGCCCATCGATAATCAGAAAGCGATCGCCGGCGTGATTGATAATGTAGGCGACATGCTCCGCGGATAACCTGCAGTTCAAGGTGTGAAGCACTCCGCCCATGGACGGCACAGCAAGATAGGCCTCGAGATGTCGGGTACTGTTCCACATGAACGTCCCCACGCGATCCCCGTCGCGAAGCCCCAGCGTCTTCAGCGCATTGGCCAGCTGCGCACTGGCGGCATCGATTTCCTCGTAGGTTCGCCAATGGATGCGCTCACCATCGTAGTCACCCACTCGACTGCTACCAAAATGACGGGCTCCGAAGCGATGCAAAGTGCTCACCCCGAGGGGCGTATTCATCATGGTACTGAGCATGGCGCTCACCAGTCTCCTGCCGCGGCACTTTGTGCCTCTGCCAGCAGCGCAGGCACATCATGCTCCAGCCCCCGGGCGTAATCAGAATCGAGCTTGCCTGCAACATGCAGCCCATAAGCGCCCTCGATGATCGCCGCCAATCGCCAGAATGCAAAGGCCATATAAAAGTTCATATGGTGTAACGGGCGACCGAGTTTTTCGGCCCAGCGCCCCGCCAATTCGCGTCGACTCAAGACGCCTGAGCGCCTCGAAACGGCCTGCAGAGCACTGAATGCGGGAGGGTCCTGGGTTCGGTAGTCGCCCCAAAACATCAACATGAGCGCGACATCTAGATAGCAATCTCCGACGGTCGCCAGCTCCCAGTCGATGATGGCGAGAATTTCCGGATGATCCTTTGAGGCCAGGGTGTTGTCCAGATGGTAATCGCCGTGAATAACCGCTGGAGCCGATGGGGGCGGCACGTTACGTCCCAGCCACTCCCCCAACGCAAACAGCTCCGGCAAGTCTCTTACCCCGTGTTCTTTGCGCACACTCAACCAACGCTCGATCTGTCGCTCCACAAACCCGTCAGGGCGACCGAGCTTCTGCAGCGCCTCTAAATCGGTCGGCACACCATGCAGCTCGGCCAAGTTATCCACCAGACTCTCACCAAGACGATTTATCCCGTCAATGGACTCACTGTAGGCTGCCGGCATTGCGTCGGTGATCGCTACGCCGTCAATCCACTCCTGAACCAAAAATGGTCGACCAATCACCTCGTTGTCATCGCACCAGCCCAGCACTTCCGGTGCTTTAACAGGGTAGTCTGCTATGGCCTGCAGTATCTCCGCCTCGCGCTGTATGCCGCGAGCGGAGGTAGGCGAAATGTCATTCGCGGGCGGGGTGCGGACGACGCAGGCCCTCGCGCCGTCGCGAAATTGCCAGGTCAGATTGGAGTTACCACCGCTCAGCGCAGATACGAACTCGGCCCGCTGAAAACCAAGATGAGACCTGAGCCACGCGGCAACTTCCTCTGTGGGGTCCACCGCCATCAGACCACGCCAAAACTCGAGAGGAGCCCGCCATCTACCGGCACACAGGCCCCCGTCATGTAGCGGCTCTGGGCCACCCAGTACACGACCTCGGCGATTTCCTCATCCTGGGCAAAGCGACGCAANGGAATCTGCTGGGTCATCTTTTCTAACGCCACGTCACTGAGTTCCGAGGTCATTTCGGTGATCACGAGCCCGGGAATAACAAGGTTGGCGGTAATGGCCTTGGGCGCCAGCTCGATCGCCAAGGCCTTGGTCAATCCCGATAAGCCAGCTTTGGAAGACGCGTAAGCCGCGTCACCGGGAAACCCTCGAAAACCCACTACGGCCCCCACATTCACGACGGCGCTGCCTTCGGCCATATGCGGAAGTGCTGCTCTTGTCATATTCATTGCACCAGTGAGATTGACCTGCAGGACCTCGTGCCATGCCTCGTCGGTCAGTCGGTGCACCTTGCCGCCACGGTGCACCCCNGCATTATTCACCAGCGTATCGATGTGGCCGAAATGGTGCTTGATCGTCTCGATGGTAGCGGTCACTGATTCCGGGTCGGCGACATTACATTGAAAGCCTTTGGCGGCGTCACCCAGCCCTTCGGCGGCGCTCAGCACACTGTCACCCCTTGCGATCAACGCAACACGATGGCCCGCGTCAACGGCCACCCGGGCGATGGCTGCACCGATCCCCCGCGAAGCTCCCGTCACGACCCAAACTTTACCGCCAGACATGCATCAATCTCCTAAAATGCGCCCCAAGACGCCGCAAACCTTTGAATTTATTGTCGGTCGCGTTGCTTGTTTGCGTCTAGCAAGTCTAAACTAGCGGACTGATTTGGCAACCCTGTTAGTTGCTNGCAAGAACATTAAAAGANTATGGNTACCCCCAGGAGGTAACGGCGTGTGGTCATTTGAGACGGACCCTGAATTTCAGGCATCACTGGACTGGATCGACGAATTCACACGCGAGGAAATCGAGCCGCTGGACCTCGTGTTTC
>NYTG01000035.1 GCA_002683395.1 Halieaceae bacterium
TGCCATTATCGGCTTTGGCTTTGCCACCTGGGAGGCCGGCTTTATCGGCATGCAGGCGCCGAACGTTCATTTCACCCGGTTCGAAAAGGCTCTGGCTCAAGGGCGACATGTCCTGTTTGTCGAGACCGATCGGGAAGACCAGAAAAAACTCAAAAAAGTGATGAAACAACATCCCAAACTGGAGCGCGCAGGTATAGAGGTGACACACACCCGGCTGCTGATGGTTTTGCTTCGTAATTGGGAGAAGTTCAGGAACTGGGCCTTGGTATTTCAAGGCCGACCGAACAAACAACAATAACGCGGCTGCGAAGTACAGCCACCGATAAGGGAGTATCGATACATCACGAGAAGAATGCGGTAAGCGGTAGATTCATTCTCTGATGGTCGTGTACTGGGGGGGCGTTGGTGCCCATTTTTTGCACTGGGTGCGAGAGATAGACTATGTTTGCTGCAATTATTTTACTGGTCTTGGTGCTGGGGACGGTAGTTTTCCATTTCCTCAGCCCATGGTATTTCACTCCGATAGCGTCTAATTGGTCCTCGATGGACAATACCGTCACACTGACTTTTGTGATGACGGGACTTGGCTTCGTCTTAGTCAATGTATTCATCGCGTATTGCATTATTAAGTTTCGAAACAAAGAAGGCAGGCGCGCCGAATACGAGCCAGAGAGTGTCAAGATGGAGACTTGGCTCACCATCCTGACGACAGTGGCGATCGCCGCGATGTTGGCTCCGGGCCTTCTGATCTGGGGTGAGGTGGTGACACCACCCGATGATGCAACCGAGGTGGAGGTGCTGGCACGGCAGTGGAATTGGTCTTACCGGCTCCCGGGAGAGGATGGCCAGCTTGGCGCAGTGGCGGTAAGTCACACCACTACGGAAAATCCGTTGGGAATTGATCCGTCTGATCCGTTTGGACAAGACGACATCATTATTTATGACCCTGTGCTTCACCTCCAGGCGGACCAGCCCGTCACCTTTTTGTTGCGTTCAACGGACGTCTTGCACAACTTCACGGTGCCTCAGTTCCGCGTCAAGATGGATTTCGTTCCCGGTCAAGTCTCTTACATTTGGGCCGAGCCAACGGTAGAAGGAAGTTACGATCTGCTCTGCGAAGAACTCTGTGGCGTAGGGCACTACGCTATGCGGGGTCGTGTGATCGTAGACAGCGACGAAGCCTACGCGGCGTGGCTAGCCGATCAGCCCACCTTCGCAGAAACTCAAATTGACTTGAATACGGACCTAGCGGCAGGACAGGCTACCTACGCAGTGTGCAGCTCCTGTCACGGCGTAAACGCTGAGGGTAACAAGTCGATGCACGCCCCACGTTTGGCTGGCATGGATAGTGAGTACATGAAGCGACAGCTGCGGCACTTTAAGCGCGGCGTGAGGGGCGCTCATGAAGATGACGCCTGGGGTCGCACAATGGCACCTATGGCCATGATGTTAGGTGATGCCGCAGCGATTAATAATGTCGTGAGCTACGTCGACACCCTGTCGGGTCAGCCTGAGTTTGATAACAGCGCCAACCTGGGGCTCAGCGCTGCGGTAGAGCGATATGAGCCCAGCGCATCGGGTGACCCAAGCAAGTCCAAAGCGTTATATGAGTCTACCTGCGCGCAATGTCATGGCGACTTGGGTCAGGGAGTGTGGACCGTCAACGCGCCAGCCCTCACGGGGCTAGAAGATTGGTATCTCGCCTCGCAGATCAAGAATTTCCGCGATGGCATTCGCGGTCGCCACGCCGACGACCTGTATGGACTGCAGATGGGGTTGGTCTCCAACACCATGACGGATGATCAGTCCATCGAGGACATGGTGGCTTACATCGCCACTCTCGAAAACCCACAACAGCCGGTCAAGCTGGCGCAGCAGAAATAGTCCGGAGAATATGATGGAACACGTAGCACACGACGAGACGAGTTTTGTTCGGCCGGCTGAAGTCGGTGAGATGGAGCTCTACCATCCCAAGACTTGGCTGGGTAAATATGTTTTTTCACAGGATGCGAAAACCATCGCCATCCAGTACGCAGCGACCGCTATCTCCATTGGTATGGTGGCACTCGTGCTGTCATGGGTGATGCGCCTGCAGCTCGCCTGGCCGAATACCTTTACCTTTATCGACCCCGCTTATTACCTTCAGGCGGTGACCATGCACGGCATGATCATGGTGGTATACCTGCTGACCGCGTTGTTTCTCGGGGGGTTTGGTAACTATCTGATCCCACTGATGGTCGGGGCGCGGGATATGGTTTTTCCCTGGCTCAATATGATCAGTTTCTGGGTCTACTTTGTGGCAGTGGCGCTGCTTGCAGCGAGTTTCCTTGTAGGGGGTGGGTCCACCGGGGCGGGTTGGACACTGTATCCCCCGCAGGCAATTTTGCCGGGCACGCCGGGCTCCGAGGCGGGCATTTTGTTGATGCTGGCCTCGCTGGCGGTATTCATCATTGGCTTCACCATGGGCGGCCTGAACTACGTGGTCACTATTCTGCAAGCCAGAACTCGTGGTATGACCCTGATGCGTATGCCGTTAACGGTATGGGGCATTTTTGTCGCGACTATTTTGGCTTTGTTTGCCTTCCCCGCTTTGTTTGTGAGCGCCATCATGATGTCGCTGGATGTCCTGCTGGGCACCAGCTTCTTTATGCCCGCGATCATGACCATGGGTAACGAGGCTGATCATGTTGGCGGCAATCCCCTTTTGTTCCAGCACCTCTTTTGGTTCTTTGGCCACCCAGAGGTTTACATTGTGGCCCTGCCTGCCTTTGGCATTGTGTCCGACCTCATCAGTATTCATGCGCGAAAAAATATTTTTGGGTATCGCATGATGGTCTGGGCGATTGTGATCATCGGAGCACTGAGCTTTGTCGTGTGGGCGCACCACATGTATGTCAGTGGGATGAACCCCTATTTCGGCTTCTTCTTTGCCACTACGACCCTGATCATTGCCGTACCCACGGCATTGAAGGTTTACAACTGGGTGCTGACCTTATGGCAGGGAAATATCCATCTCACTATTCCCATGCTGTTTTCTATTGCCTTTCTGCTGTTTTTTATTAACGGCGGTATGACGGGATTATTCCTCGGTAACGCCACAGTGAGCATGCCGCTCTCCGATACTCTTTTTGTGGTGGCGCATTTCCACATGGTGATGGCGGTAGCGCCTGTCATGGTGGTGTGCGGTGCGATCTATCACTGGTATCCCAAAATCACCGGGCGGTGGTACCACCAGGGTATGGCGAGCTTCCATTTCTGGGTGACTTTTGTGGGTTCGTACCTGGTATTTCTGCCAATGCATTACCTCGGCATCATGGGTGTGCCGCGTCGCTACTTTGAAATTACGGGTACGACCTTCTTGCCTGATTCGGCCGAAAGTGTGAACGCGAGCATCACCATTGCTGCGCTGGTGGTTGGTTTTGCTCAGCTGGTTTTCCTCTACAACCTCATTGTCAGCGCGTTTAACGGCAAACAGGCGCCGAGTAATCCTTGGAATGCAACAACACTCGAGTGGCAAACGGAACACACACCGCCGCAGCATGGCAATTTTGGTAAAGAGCTGCCCTGTGTTTATCGATGGGCTTATGACTTCAGCGTACCGGGTGTGGAGGAGGACTTTATCCCTCAAAACGTCCCGCCACGTAACGCACAGGCCTGAGGCAATAAGATGAGCAATATTTTTACTGAACAGCCCTGGATCGCCGATACCGGGCCGATAGCACCGGCTCTATCCGGAGCGCAGATCGCAACGAATTCACGCCGCTCCGCGCTCAAGATGCTGCTGAGCGTGGTGAGTGTCTTCTTCCTGCTGATGATCGTAGCCTACGGCGGCCGCATGCTTTATCAAGACTGGAGGCCAACTCCCGAGATTAATCTGCTGTGGGCGAACACGGGGCTGCTGTTGCTGAGCAGTCTTTGCCTGCAGGTGGCCTTGATGTGGGCCCGGGCCGGCAAAGCTGACTGGGTCCGCGGAGCACTGGTCGGCGCAGGTCTTTTGACCCTGCTATTTTTGGTGGGACAGCTCGCCGCAATGCAGCAATTGACGGCGATGGTGCTGGGGGACTTCAGTAATCCATCAGTGGGATTCTTTTTCATGATCACGGGCATTCACGGTCTGCATATGGCCGGTGGAATGGTGGCGCTGGTGAGGGCTATCAGCAGGGCCTTTGGTTCGTCAGACGTGCGCGCCATGGAGCACAACGTGTCTAATTGTGCGCTCTACTGGCACTACCTGCTGGGCGTCTGGCTACTGGTATTCGGATTGCTGTTTACCGGCAACAATTTTGAGGTCCTGCTCAGGATCTGCGGCTTTATCTAAGGGGGAAAGACCATGTCGACGGAGACAATGGCATCGGATTCATTGGAGTTGAAGCCAGGTATGGCGGGCTTTTTCGACGACTGGAGTTCGGATCAACGCGCCTTTAAGGGAGTCCCCTGGGGCAAGGCGATGATGTGGATATTCCTTGTTAGTGACACGTTTATCTTCGGTTGTTTTTTGGCGTCCTATATGACCGTTCGTATGTCGGCATTGGAGCCCTGGCCCAGCGCGAGCGAGGTGTTTGCCTTGAGCTTCGGGGGTGCGCCGATTCCGTTGATTCTGATCGCCATCATGACGTTTGTGCTCATCACATCGAGCGGCACTATGGCGCTGGCGGTGAACTACGGATATCGCAAAAACAAATGGGTGACCTTTTGGTTGCTGTTCGCCACCGCTTTGCTCGGCGCCACCTTCGTTGGCATGCAGGTTTTTGAGTGGAGCAAATTGATCCTCGAAGAAGGTGTGCGCCCTTGGGGTAATCCAATGGGTGCCGCTCAGTTTGGATCAGTCTTCTTCATGGTCACGGGGTTCCACGGTTTCCACGTATCGATCGGTGTCATCTTCCTTTTTATCTTCTCGTACAAGGTCGCGAGAGGACATCTCGATAATCAAACGCCGGGCTGGTTTACCAAGCGCGGCGGAAATTACGAAGAAATCGAGATCCTCGGGCTTTATTGGCACTTCGTGGATCTGGTCTGGGTCTTTATTTTCGCGTTTTTCTATCTCTGGTAGGGGGTAAGTCATGGATCATACAGCTGAGGGTCATGAGCCCGTTGTCAGAGAAGAAGAGGCGATCCAGCATCCATTGGGTGTGTATTTCAAGATCTGGATATTGCTCTTCGTATTGAGCGCTATGTCCTATGCCGTAGACTATTATCAGGTGCAAGGCTATATGCGCTGGTTCCTGATTCTGTTCTTTATGGTGTTAAAAGCCGGACTCATAATCGCCGTGTTTATGCATATGGTGTGGGAGCGGTTGGCCATGGTGTATTTCATTTTGTTACCACCGGTGCTTTTGCTGACTCTGGTGGCGATTGGCTCTTTGGAAGCCGACTGGACTTTTTTCCAGCGTGGCGTGTATTTCCTGAAAGAGCTCATCATTGTGGCGCCTACGGCACCACATCATTGAATCAATCCGCCTGGGATTCCTGAAGAGGGGAAAAGAAATGGGTGGTCAGAAAACTGGCAGCACCAACTACACAACACACATCGTCGTCTTTCTGCTGCTGACGGTCTTTATGTACGTGTTTGCCTTTGTGCTAGTCGATCACAGCCGCGACGTGCCGGCGCGCGTAGACACGGTCCACGCGGATAAGCAGGAATAGAAGTACTCGCGGTGCCTTACTGGCGCTGCGCGAGTTTCGATGTTGCAGTAGCGCGGTAAAGATCGGAAAACTGTGCTGCTAGGTCAGCAGCTACAAAGGGCGGGCTGATAATGCCCGTGTATTGGCCTAGTGGGTCCACGACATAAATGGCGCTGGAGTGGGTGACTTCGTAAACGTTGTCAGAGGTCTCCGGCTCGGCCCGAAAGGGCGCGCCCAGCTGCCGTGTGAGATTGGTGAGCTGGCCGATTGAGCCGGTTGCCCCTAGAAAAGTTGGGTCGAAATAGCGAACGTAACGTTGGATCTGCGCCGCCTTATCGCGGGCTGGATCAACCGAAATGAAAACAAATTGGATGTCGGCCTCGCCGATTCCCCGCGCGACAATCTCTCGCTTGACGTGGGTCAAGTCGTAGAGTGTTGTCGGGCAGATATCAGGGCAGTACATGAAGCCAAAGAAAATAAAAGNCCACCGTGACGATAGCGATTTGAGATCGAANACGCCTTTNTCGTCATCTACCAAGATGAATTCGGCAAGCGGCCGNCGTTCTGGGAAGGTCATCAGTGCCGGGGGCAAGGTATCGNCGCTCGTNGCCACCCTGGATTGCCAGAGCGTCCAGTACCCCGATCCAGCAAGCGTCAAGCCGACTAGTGCGGCGGCGACCAATGCCACCACCATGAGTTTTTCCCGTGTGATTGAGCTCACGTGGGCTCCCTTCTTTCGGTCTTTCAATCCGGAGTCTGACAATCGCACCCCACCCGCGTCAATATTGCCACATCAAATGTGCNNTGCGAGTGCGCAGTTGCCNCTCTCATGCATTACCATTCTGGCGATCATTTACCCCTATCACACACAAGCGAGCCTCTCTCACTGATGGAAACTAGTCTGACAGAACGACCCATTTGGCGCGATTATTACGAGCTTTGTAAGCCCAATGTTGTCTGGCTAATGATTCTCACNGCGATCGTAGGAATGTGTATGGCGACGTCNGGTGTCGTGCCGGTCGACACGGTGCTATTCGCCAGCGTGGGTATCGCTCTNTGCGCGGGCTCGGCAGCCGCNGTGAATCATCTGGCTGATCANCATGTGGATGCCATCATGGCCCGNACCTCGGGTAGGCCCATCGTGAAGGGCAAAATTGATTCTCAGAGTGCGGCCATCTTTGCGCTCACGCTAGGCTGTCTGGGTATGTTGGTGCTGCTGACTTGGGTGAACGCGTTGACGGCCTGGCTCACGCTGGCTTCGTTGGTGGGCTACGCCTTTATTTACACGCTATACCTGAAGCGAGCTACTCCGCAGAATATTGTCATTGGCGGTCTGGCAGGAGCGATGCCGCCGCTGCTGGGATGGACGGCGGTGACGAACCAGGTGGATGGGCATGCGCTGTTGCTGGTACTGATTATCTTCGCCTGGACACCACCGCATTTTTGGGCCCTGGCCATTGCGCGAAAGGAAGAGTACGCCAAGGTGGACATTCCCATGCTGCCCGTGACCCATGGGAGCCGATATACGGCGGTGCATAGCCTGCTGTATACGCTGATGTTGTTCGTCGCGTCGCTCTTACCGGTTGCGACGGGCATGAGTAGCTGGATTTATCTAATCGGTGCTTCGGCGCTCGGCGGGATCTTTATTTATCAAGCGGTCATCCTGCTGCGCACCATGAAAAATAGCGACGCGATGAAGATGTTTCGCTTCTCGATTGTGTATCTGATGGCGATCTTTCCCATTATGTTGCTCGACCACTACCTATTGTCCAAGCCTTTCTTCACCTGAGACAGGCTCGCAGGTCGGGGCTGAGGACTACCAATGGGATGCCTTGCTTCACACCAAAAACCGCATCGTGCGCTGATTAGCGTTGCAGCGAAAGCCTGTGTGGTTGCTGTTTGGCTTTCTCTTGCAGCCTGCGATAAGGGGACGCCGGCCTACGATGTGGTGATCAACTATGGTCGTGTAATCGACCCCGAAAGCCAGCTCGATGCAGTCCGTTCGCTGGGGATTCGGTCTGGGAAAATAGTCTCAATCAGTGAGGACCCGCTGGTGGCTGAAACAGCCGTCGACGCGAGTGGCCTCGTGATTAGCCCTGGCTTTATTAACCTGCATTCGCACAGTGTGGCGGAGCTCGGATACCGTCTCGAGTTGCTCGATGGCGTCACGACGGTTTTGGAGCTGGAAGCCGGAGGTTTTCCGATCGCTCGTTTCGGGCAGCAGCTGGGAGCNGCGCCCCTTACNCACTTTGGCGCCTCTGTTGGACACGCCTGGATTCGAATGCAGGTGATTGACCCGCAATCCCTNGNAGCGCTCGCTGCGACCGGAAAGCTCGACATGTCGGGTGCCACGTTTACNCAGCCGGCCANCGCCGNNCAACGGCAACAGATTCGAATGGTTCTGGAACGNGAGTTGANCGCGGGCGGNCTGGGCATNGGGTTCCTCCTCGATTACATGACGACCGCTGTCGATGATGCAGAACGCGATATGATTTTCTCCGTTGCGGCTGATTACCAGGTGCCCGTATTCGTGCACGTGCGGCGGGGGATTGACGGCGATTCGGCGGGTCTNGACGAGGTGATCGCGGCGGCCGAGCGAGCCCGTGCAGNGGTCCATATCTGCCACCTAAACGCNAGCGCAATGAGTGGTGTCGATATCTGGCTCGACAAGATTGANGCAGCGCGAGCGCGGGGCGTGGATGTCAGCACCGAAATGTTTCCCTGGACCTCTGGTTCAGCGGCGATCTCGTCGGACGTTTTTTCTCGCAACTGGCGCGAGATCTTTGCGATTGATTACGCAGATGTTCAATGGGCCGAGACCGGAGAATGGCTGACGGAAGACACCTTTGGTTCCTATCGAGAGACAAGGCCGGATGGCCAGACGATGCATCACTACATCCGAGAGGACTGGAATCGCCGGGCGATCCAGCGTCCTCACGTGATGGTCGCCAGCGATGCGATGCCGTTAATAAGCTATGAGCGCAAGGTGGTACCCAACGCCGCGGGCACCTCGACGCGGATTCTTGGGCAGTATGTACGAGAAGAAAANCTCCTTAGCCTGAGCGATGCCATCGCTCGNNTGAGCCTGTATCCGGCGCGNCGTATGGAATCGTTTGCTCCNGCGTTTGCACAAAAAGGCCGTATCAAAATCGGTGCCGATGCTGATCTGGTCATCTTTGACCCCGAGACCGTGGCCACAGAGGCTTCCTACCTTGAGCCCTTCAAAACGCCGTCAGGTGTGCATAGCGTATGGGTGGCAGGGCAGCTGTCGGTGCAAGAAGGACGCCTGGTCGAGCAGGCCGGAGCAGGNAAGAAGATAACCAGTTTGACTCACTAAGTGTTTTGGATGCTGCCTCCCCGGTACAGGACTCGCAGCGCCTCAACGTCGACGATCTCAATTTCACCATAGCGCTGTCGAACCGCACCNTGTTGAGACAGTGTTTTGACTGCCCCGTGAAGAGACTGTCGTGAGCAGTGGGCCATTTTCGCGAGCTGCTGAGACGTGAGCTTGATAACGCGCGATTGATTCGCCTCACCCGCCATTTCCATCAGCATCAATAACAGCCCGGCTACCCGCCGTGGTCGCTCGCGCACCAGATTATGCTGCTGCAGATTGAGCGCAGCGCGAAAGCGGTTGGCCTCGATTTTAAGGACGATGGGATACAGCTTCGGGAAATCTTCCAGGAGTTTGAGTGCCACTTTGCTCGGAATGCCCAATATATGGCTCTCCGCACCACCGACCAGATGGCGCTCCGCGGGTGTGTCGTGAAATAGCGCAATCCAACTGGACGTACTGCCGGGTCCGAAAATAGCGAGAGTGAGCTCTTCGCCGTCTTCAGAGCTGGCTACCATGGCGATCTCGCCGGTGACGATGACCCACAGGTGATGATGGGGGTCGCCAGCAGCCTGCAGCACTTCGCGTTGCTCAAGGGCGTGCAGGCGGCATTGACGGAGCAGGGTGTCGCGCTCATCCGGCTTGAGTCTTTCAAATACCGGGAGCTTGCCTAAAAACTGCACCAGTTCATGAGTGGGGAGGTCCTGCGCCATACTGACGATCACTCTAATCCAAAGATTGTCATATTTTAGACATTTACCGGCCGGGTGTGCTGGTAAATTGAGGTGTATTCGGGGGGTGCCATGTCATCACACTATTTCAATCAAACTGACCGTCCCGCCACGGTAAGAGCGCTGTCTCAGCAATGTTTCGACCTGTTGGTCATCGGTGGTGGTATTACGGGTGCGGGCATCGCGCGGGATGCCGCCATGCGCGGCCTGTCCGTGGCGCTGATTGAGGCGCAGGATCTCGCCAGCGGTACCTCAAGTCGGAGTTCCAAGATGATCCACGGCGGGCTGCGTTATCTTGTGGCGGGTGATATTGCGGTGGTGAAGGAATCGGCCTCCGAGCGCAGTATCCTGCATCAGATCGCGCCTCATCTGGCGCAAAAAACCCCCTACGTGATACCGACAACCAGCCTGCGAAGTAAGCTGATATTGCGCGCTGCACTGTGGGCCTATGAGCGGCTCGGCGGGGTAGCGCCTGAGGATTACCACGACGTGTGGTCACTGGACCAACTTGCCGAAAGGGAGCCGCTCATTGAGCGCTCAGCGCTGAACGGCGCGGTGGTCTACCCTGAATTTTTGACCGATGACGCCCGGCTCACGATGGCGACGGTGCGTTCGGCCATTGATCATGGTGCAACGGTGTCGACCTATTTAAGGGCAGTGAATATCCAACGAGAGGGCGACTTTGTCGTCAGCGCGGCATCAACGTTACCGGCTGACACCAGTGAGGTGACCCTTCGCGCCCGTGCTGTGGTGAATGCTGCAGGCCCCTGGGTTGACGAGGTGTGTGGACTGGAAGGGCCTCAGGCGCCGCGGCTGGCACTTAGCCGGGGTGTCCACTTGGTGTTTAATCACGCTGACCTTCCCGTGCGCAATACCGTGGTGATGCGCACCCCTGACGGGCGCAGGATCTTTGCCGTACCCCTCGGTCAGTACACGTATATCGGAACTACTGACGATTACCATCCTGAATTCGAGTACTGGCCACCGGTGACCGAGCAGGACGTGAGTTACCTTCTTTCGGCAACCCGGCGAGTGATGCCCGAGGCGAGCCTCTCGCCCGAGCAGATTGTCTCGGTTTGGTCGGGCATTCGTCCTCTGGTGGGAGACGGCTCGGGCAGAGCATCCAAGGAGTTGTCTCGGAAGGACGAGGTATGGACCTCGCCAAGCGGGCTCTTGTCGGTCGGCGGTGGCAAGCTGTCTGCGTATCGGGCCATGGCAGAACGCGTGGTAGACACCGTTATCGAGAATCATGACTTCACGGCAAAACCCTGTGCGACGGCACAGGTACCGCTGCCAGGCGGAGAGACAGCGGTATCGGCCGACAGGTTGAGCGGGGTGGAGGGCGCGCCCGCAGAACGGCTGGCTCGACTCTACGGGGCTGAGGCTTCGGAGGTCGTCAGTAGTGCCGGCGAGGGGGGATTGCTGGCCGCTGAGGTGCGTCAGGCAGTGTTGAGAGAAGGCGCGCTGCGCCTGGAAGATTACTGGGCGCGACGCAGTAGTCGAGCGTGGTTCGATCACGACGCCGGCTTGCCTGTCCTGACTCAGGCCGCAGACGTCATGGCAAATTTATTGGGTTGGGACGATTCTCGCAAGGTCACGGAAATCAATAACTGTCGAGAGATCGACCGCGCAAGTCGATCGGGTTTCCAGTCGGCCACCACCTCTCTGGGAGAAGCAGATGATTACCGAGCAGCTAGCTGAGCTATTGGGTGCAGAGCAGGTCGCAGGCGACGCGGAGACGCTGGCGGCGCATCGGTTTGACCGCTGGTGCTTAAAGCACTGGCAGGATTGGCAGGGTGAATCTCTTGACGCACCAGCCTGTGTCGTCACACCCCGGAATACGGCCGACGTTCAGGCAGTCGTCCGTTTCGCCAGCAAGCACGGCGTTCCGCTCGTTCCATGGGGATTAGGCAGCGGGGTGTGTGGCGGCGTGGAGCCCCGCCCCGATCAGATTGTGATCGACATGAGTGGCATGAATCAGGTGCTATCGATCGATGAGGAAAACCTATTGCTGACCGTAGAGGCGGGCATTAACGGTCTGGTCGCTGAGGAAGCGGTCGCAGAGCAGGGCTTGACGATCGGCCATTGGCCGCAATCGATTGGGATTAGCTCAGTCGGGGGCTGGATCTCAACCCGCGCTTCTGGCCAGTTTTCTACGGCTTATGGCAACATTGAAGACATTGTGTATTCACTCGAGATGGTCCTTCCCAGCGGTGATACTGTGATCATGGGTAAAGCGCCCCGTGCCGCAGCAGGCCCTGATTTGCGGCACCTCGCGCTGGGGGCCGAGGGCACTCACGGTATTGTGACCTCGGTCACCCTGTCACTGCGCAGGCAGCCCGAGCATCGCCAATTTAGTGCTTGGTACAGTCAGGACATGGCGTCTGGGTTTCGGGCACAGCGGGAAATTGTGCAGCAGGACTGGCGGCCCCCGGTAATGCGTCAGTACGACGCCTCGGAAGTGGCACGATTGTTTCCGGATCATGTGAACGAGGAGCGCTGCCTGATCTTGCTGGTTCACGAGGGCCCCGCTTGCAGGGTCGAAGCCGAGATGAGCGCGGTGACAGCCCTTATGGGCACGCTGGGATTGGAGGAGGCCAACGCGGCTGCGGCCGAGGGTTGGATGAGTCACCGCAATAACGTCCCTGAGTGGCGTGATCTGCTGGAGCAGGGATTGATTGCAGATACCATCGAAGTGTCGGGTACCTGGAGTCAGATCGAAGCTATCTATGAGAATGTCGTGAAGGCGCTTGAGGCGGTGCCGGACTGTGTCAATGCCTCGGCGCACAGCTCACACGTGTATCGCTCAGGAATAAATCTTTATTTTACTTTCGCCTGCATGCCTGAAGATGCGGCGGTAATGGGAGATCGCTATCTCGAGAGCTGGGATCGCGCGCTGGAGGCCACTGCTGAGGCAGGCGGTGGCATTGCCCATCACCACGGTTCGGGCCGGCTCAGGCGAGACTACTTGCACCACGATCTGGGCGAGACCGGAATAGACCTGCTTCGCCAATTGAAGCAGGCGATCGATCCACAGGGTATTCTGAACCCAGGCAATCTACTCCCGGCGATCGATTAATACTGCAGAGGCTGACGCATGTGAACAAGCCAGATAGCAAGTCTCACCTGATTCTTGCGATCGATTTTGGTACCCAGAGTGTTCGCGCCTTGGCTTACACCAAGACCGGGGCGTGTGTCGCAAAGTTTCAAATCCCGATCACGCAGTACCAGCATCCGGAGCCGGGTTGGACCGAGCATGATGTTGAGGGCTTCTGGGTGCTGCTGGCTGAGAGCTGTCAGGGCTTGTGGCGTCAGGGCGTTGCGCCACAGGATATCGCTGCCGTCGTGGTCACGACTCAGCGCGCGACGGTTATCAATCTCGACGAGGCCGGCCAGCCGCTGCGCCCGGCGATCATTTGGACCGATCAACGGCGGGCACCGCTGCGCAATCGATTGCCCTGGTATTGGCGGTTGCTGTTCGTTGTGCTCCGTATTCGCCCGGTGGTCGATAATTTTGAGGCTGAGGCAGAAGCCAACTGGCTTGAGCGCCATCAACCCGAAATACTCGCGCGAACCGCACACTATTTGCTGTTGTCAGGCTACCTGAATTACCGCCTTAGCGGCCAGTTCAGCGACAGTGTGGGCAGTCAGGTGGGCTATCTGCCATTCGACTTCAAAAAACAGGATTGGTGTGGGGCCGCAGACTGGAAGTGGCACGGTGTTGCGATCAAGCGTTACATGTTGCCCTCGCTGGCTGCGGTGGGAGAGGTGATCGGTGCGACAACGCCGGCGGCTGCCGAAGCCACGGGACTACCACCCGGTGTGCCTGTGATCGCGGGAGCGGCAGACAAGGCCTGTGAAGTACTGGGTGTGGGTGCCTTGGAGCCCGGTGTGGCGAGTGTCTCCTGCGGCACCACCGCAACCATTAACACCACCCGCCCGGGTTATGTAGAGGTAGTGCCCTTTATGCCTGCTTATCCGGCGGCACTCCCAGCGCATTTTAATACCGAGATCTCGGTGTTTCGCGGTTTCTGGATGGTCACCTGGTTTCTAGAGCAGTTTGGGGAAAGTGAGCGCAGGCGCGCGCAGGAACGCGATATTGCTCCCGAAGTGTTGCTCGATGAGTTATTGCGTCAGACCGAGCCCGGTGCCGGAGGGCTGGTGTTGCAACCTTTCTGGAATCCGGTGCTGGGAGAAACTGGACCGGAGGGGCGCGGCAGTATTATCGGTTTCCAAGATTTTCATACCCGTGCCCACTTGTATCGCGCGCTGATAGAGGGGCTGGCGTTCGCCTTGCGTGCTGGAAAGGAGCGCATTGAGAGCCGGACCAAAACACCCATCACGCGCATTCGCTTGTCAGGAGGGGGCGCTCAGAGTGATCAGGTGGCGCAGATTCTGTCTGATGTCCTGAACCTGCCGGTGGAGCGATTTGAGGACTGTGAGGCCAGCGGTCGCGGCGCGGCAATGATCGGAGCAGCGGCGTTGGACTGGTTCCCAAGTATCCGCGCCGCTGGCGAGGCAATGCTGGACCAGGCCGAAAGCCTTCACCCCGATTTGCAGGCGGTGGCACGTTACGAAACGGTTTATCAGAACACCTATCGACCGCTCTACGGCAGACTCAAATCGCTCTTTCAAAAGCAGCTGTCTCTCTGATCGCTAAAGCGCATCGGGCGATCCAGCGAGGTGATGGAACTCGGGGAGAGACGTTCTACAGCGCATCCCCTATGATGCCGACGACGGTCTTATTGTGAGTGCACGATTGGATGACACGACGCCGACGACTGATTATTGCGATGCTCAGCCTCTGTGTTCTGGGTTGCAGTACCGCTTGGAATAGTCAGGTGACCGAGCCCTCGAAGGTAGCCATGACGCTGAGTGGCGGTGGTCGGCCCGATGCCGTTTCCTGGAGCCGCAGTGCGGTGTACGGGCAGAATGGGATGGCGGCCACCGCGCACCCTCTGGCGTCACAGATCGCCCTCGACATGCTTAAAAAGGGCGGATCTGCGCTGGACGGCGCCATCGCAGCCAACGCAGCCTTGGGGCTGATGGAGCCCACAGGCAATGGTATCGGCGGCGATATCTTTTTCATTATCTGGGACCCCGAGACGAAGAAGCTTTACGGCTACAACGGTTCGGGTCGCGCGCCCCTAGGGCGTTCGCTCACTGACCTCAAAGCGCAGATCGCGGCGTTGCGCGAGAGTGGGGCAATGCCGGATGAGATGCGCGGTATCCCGCAAAGGGGATCGCTTCCGGTCACGGTTCCCGGAACGGTCGATGGCTGGTTCGCTGCCCATGAACGATTTGGCAAGTTACCCATGTCGCAGGTGCTGGCACCGACTATCCGCTACGCACGGGAGGGCTTCCCGGTCACGCCGGTGATCTCGTATTACTTTGGCCGCAATCTGACCGCATTCAGGGAACAAGCCGCCTTGATCGAAGAGCTCGATAACGCGGCGCGCATTTGGTTTCCCGACGGCAGCACTCCCCAAACGGGTGAGGTATTCCGCAATCCTGATCTGGCGAATACGCTTGAGGTGTTAGGGCAAGCGGGGCGGGCTGCGTTCTATCAAGGCAAGCTTGCAGAGATCATGGATGCCTATTTTCGGCGTATCGGCGCCGATATGCGACTGGAGGATCTCGCCGCGCATCAGGGCGAATGGATAGCGCCTGGCAGCGTGCACTATCACGGTTACGACGTTTACGAGCTGCCTCCGAACGGGCAGGGCTATGCCGCACTGCAGATGCTCAACCTCCTGAAACAGATAGATCTTCGCGATTATCCGCGGGGGTCTGCGGAGGTATTTCATTACATGGTCGAGGCCAAGCGTTTAGCCTTTGAGGATGTCGCTCGCTACTACGCCGATCCGAACTTTGCCCCACTCTCACTTGAGGCGCTCCTGTCTGATCAATATGCGCAGGAGCGGTTTGCCCTCATTGATCCTGAGCGTGCTGCGCCGAGCTTTGGTGCGGGCGAACCGAAGCTCGAGGGGGAGGGAGATACCACCTACCTTACGGTGGCCGATGCCGACGGCATGATGGTCTCCCTCATCCAGTCGAACTATCGTGGAATGGGAACAGGGCTGGTGCCGGATGGCTTGGGCTTCATGCTCCAGAACCGTGGCGAACTCTTTTCTCTCGATGAGCGTCATCCCAATGCGTATGCGCCGGGCAAGCGACCGTTTCACACCATCATTCCTGCCTTTGTCATGAAGGATGGCGAACCCTTCATGAGTTTTGGTCTCATGGGCGGCGCCATGCAACCCCAGGGTCACGTGCAGGTGCTGGTAAACATCATTGATTTCGGAATGGATGTGCAGACGGCTGGCGATGCCGCGCGCTTTAATCATGACGGCGGTCGCCAGCCCACCGGGGTCGACGGGGACCTTCTTGGTACGCTATTAGTTGAGCCGGGCGTGCCCAGTGAGACGGTGGAGCGACTGCGCGCGATGGGGCATCGTGTTGAAGTGGACGCCAGTGGCGCCCCCTTTGGTGGCTATCAAGCGATTATGCGGCTGTCCGACGGGGTGTATGTCGGGGCCACCGAGATGCGCAAGGACGGTACCGTCGTAGCCTGGTAGCCCTAACTGTCAGGGGTTGATTGCGCCACCAGCTGGTCTTCGCTGGGCAGTGTGTCGAAGTCGCCGCGATGGCGGCTGAACAGGTTTTCCGGACTCACTGACTCATGCTCGGCGCTCAGATCATCGGGGTCTGAGTAGAACCCCAACACATAGCCACCCTTGGCATAGCCAATGAGCGCACGTAGCTCCTGTGAGAGGCGCTGCGCATGTTCGGGAGGGCAGGATAAATATTGGTTCTCTTCCTGCCGGAGCCAGTTCAGCGTGTAGTGCAAAAATACGCCAATACGTGTCTCGCGCTCAGTGGTATTGGCACCTCCGCCATGGAGCACCGTGCCGTTGTAACACAGCACCGAACCGGCTGACATTTCGGCGTAGGCAATGTCGTGAGGTTCTGGTTGACGTTCTTTTTCCCACTGGTGTGAGCCCAGCACCACCTGAGTCGCCCCATTCTCCCGGGTAAAGGGTGTGAGCGCCCAGATCGTGCTGAAGAGAGGTTCTATCTGTCTTGGCAGGTAGCCACCCCATATGCCGCGGTCCCGATGGAGAATCTGGGCTGATTCGCCCGGAGCAATGGCGACCGCCGAAGTGAAATGGAGTTGCACATCATCACAGTGTGCCCCCAAATACGCCCGCGCTGCGGCCAGCATACGCGGGTCCAAGGCAAGCTTCCCGCATGCCGCCGATCGGGCGACCAGAGCCCCAACTCGCTGTGTGTGAAAACCGGTAAACGCATCTCGCCCGCGTGTTTCGTTTTGTAGAAAGGGGGCAAGCTCCTGAGCAATAGCAGCCAGCGGTTCCGTTTTCAGCACATCATCGAGAATGACAGCGCCGTCTTTTGCCAGATAATGCAGAATGTCTTCCTGACCGGCATTCCCCGGAAGATGTTTGATCTGTGCGGCCATTGCGATGCCTCTCTCAGGGTCTCATTACGCCTGATCTGTGTCACTGGTGTGGGTGAGTGATTGTAGGGTGTCAGAAACGAGGTCAGGATGAGTGAGCATGCCATCCCGCGGAATAGTTAACTCAATAAAGTTCCAGTCAGGTCCTCTTGCAGGGCCCAACATGAGATCACTGCTCTTCCTATAGCTCTGGCCTACACAATGAATATAAGTGGGGCTCAAGCCCTCCCAGCCGCCGTGTTCAAGCACGAGTTCATCGGTCCACTGCTTTGCCGGATGGGGGGTGATCAAACGATTCAGTTTGCTGGCGATATCGGGATAGTTATCGGGGACTAACATCTCCATAGGGTAGTCCTGCCAAAGGTTCATCTGGTAGCCATCGATAAAATGCTTTTGGCGTTGTTGCCACCACGCAGGAAATGCTCCGGTCTCGGGGTCCTTGGGTACACCGCTCATGCGACCCTCCCGAGGCACCAGTGCGTCAAAAAAAACAATCCGTTTGATGCGCTCGCGCATTCGGTCGGCCACGCCTGTGATCGTAATGCCCGAGAAAGAGTGCCCAACCAAAATAACCTCGTCGAGGTCTTCGAATTCAATGACTTGAGTGATGTCGGTAATATGGGTCTCGAGTCCCACGTCAGGATTGGTGAGATGCAAGCGCTCGCCGCAACCCGTGCAGGTGGGGGTATAGACTCGATGTCCCCGGGCCCTGAGGCGGTCTGCCACGTCCTGCCAAACCCAGCCGCCGTGCCACGTGCCGTGGACCAAAACATAGGTGGCTGGCGAAGAGGCAGTGACATGACAGTCGCTATGTGCCGTGCTGTTCGGGGCAACGGCGAGCGCCGCCATTGCGGCGCCGCTTCCTCGTAGCAAATTCCGTCGGCGGATTGTCATATTGAGCTTACCTACATTATCGGTGTATCGACTTTACCCGAAACCATAAAACAGCTGGCCAGCAGCCACTTTAAATTAATGCCAATGCGATTGGCTTCAGGCAGGGTAAAGGCGTACCCGTGTTCCTTAATGCTGCCGTCATCCCGTTTTTCAATAACGTAAATGACCAGCGAATCGCGCGTAAAGTAACCGTCATAGTTATTAATGGGCCAGTCCACATTGAAGAGCCTGAGCCCTAGATGACGACCATCTTGGTCGACGAACCAGGTCTCGGCACCTTGATCATGGAGGCTTAGGTTGTCGTAGCGGGTGTAGGGTTCGTCGCGGCCGCCCCCCACACCGGGAATATCCGCATAACACGTAAACTCTCGAGCACGATGCAGCTTTAAAGCGGGGGCAGGTGAACGCTTTCGGGGTGTCCACCAGAACTGTTGCTGCGCCAAGGTGAGCGCCTGGGGGCTGATGTTCTCGTCGTCACAGTCTTGATCGCCCCGTGCACTGAACTGTGCGGCGTCACGCGTCCACCAGACGGGGCAGCGCATGGAGCCATCGCGATCGGTAATGGCCATACGTACTGCTTTTCGGGCGTCATCTGCCTCTAACGACCAGTACTGTTCACTGATTACCGATCCATCCGGTGCACTTAATGTGGCGGTAAACCCGTGCGATGCAGCCTCGATTAAGAGATTGTGCCGTGGCTGGGGATTGTCGACCTCGCGGCGCCCATCGAAATACGCCTGATTAGCATTGCTGTAGAAGCCCGGGAGCATGACCTCTATGACCTGCAGGTCGCGACTCCAGGGCGTCGTATCCTGACCTTGTGCATAGGTCTGTTGCGCAACAGCCAACGATAAAATGAGCCCCAGCAGGGTCAAGGCAATGTGAGCGGGTTGGAAGGGGGATCGGTCGATCATGGTGCTTGCCTCCTCGGCAGTCAGACCCGTAAAGTACTAATGTTATATCTTTAAAACAAAGGAGGCATCATGAGTGACGTACCGGTCCTGATTCGTCGAACGACTATGTTGGTCAACGACATTGAGCCGTCATTGCAGATTTACCGCGATATTCTGGGCATGTCGGTGCACTACGACGAGGAAATCGTGGTGTCCGGGGATGGTTTGCCTGCCGGCGAACCCAACTCATTGACGCGGCTGGTCATGCTCAGGTGCAAGGATGATTTCATCGGCATGCTGGGCATTTTGCAGTATGTCGATCCTCCGTTGCCCGAACCGCCGCCCCGATCTGATCCCAATCGCGTTCGTATCGGCGAGTCGGTCTACGTGCTTCATCATGAAGACGTTAAAGGGGTGTACGAGCGGTTAAAGGAAGTGCCCGGGATTGAGATGGTCTGCGAGCCTGTGGTGAGCGAATATCCCAAGCCTGATGGCGGGGTGTTCCGCGTGCTGGGCATCAGCTTTTTCGACCCCAGTGGTTACTTTTGCGAAGTGAACCAGTTCGTATGAGTGATACCGAGGTCGCATCGCCCGCTCCACAAAGTAGCCTAGCCTACGGGTGGCTCACGGTGGGTTTGCTCACCATCGCTTATGTTTTCTCGTTTGTCGATCGTTATGTGCTGGGTCTTCTGATTGAGCCGATCAAGGCAGACCTGGGTTTAACTGATACCCAGATTGGTCTCCTGCTGGGTCCGGCTTTTGCTATTTTTTATGCCACCATGGGTTTGCCACTGGGGTGGCTGGCGGATCGCAAAAACCGGGTCAAAATGGTTGCGATAGGTATTGCGGTTTGGTCTATTGCTACCGCGGCCTCGGGTCTCGCGCGCAATTTTTCGCAGATGTTTATTGCACGTATGAGCATTGGTGTGGGGGAGGCGACGCTGAGCCCCTGCGCGATGTCGATCATCTCGGATAGTTTTCCGCCCGAAAAACGCTCGAGGCCTATCGCGGTGTACACAATGGCGTTGTCGGTGGGCGCGGGCTTTGCATCGCTACTGGGAGCGGGGGTGTTGACCTGGGCGAAATCGGGAGGTTCTGTCACGCTGCCGGTGATTGGCGAGTTGGCGCCCTGGCAGGCCACCTTCTTTATTGTGGGTTTGCCCGGGTTGCTCCTTTCTGTGTTGTTCCTGTTCTTGCGCGAGCCTCTGCGTTCGGGTGGCCCCGCTGCCGCCGGTGGCAGCCTTCCGGATATGCTCAAACATGTACTCGCCCGCTGGCGGCTATACGGTGGTTTTGTGAGCGTGTTCTGTTTTATGACGATCGTGGCGTACAGTCAGGGATGGGGTGCCGCACTGTTTGAGCGCACCTGGGGCTGGGAGACGAGTTACTACGCCTCGATTAACGGCGTGTTGCTGATCATTTGCGGACCGGCCGCAGTGCTCTCGGCAGGTTGGCTATGCGACCACTGGATTGCGCTGGGTAAGCGTGACGCCCCGATGAAAATAGCGCTGTTTGGCGTGTTCGCCACGGTCTTGACCGGGGCAGTGTTTCCCCTGATGCCCACTGCGCCGCTCGCTATGGGCGTGTTCGCGCTCAATAACATGGGTATTGGTGTGACCTCGGCGATGGGCGTGACGGCGCTGCTGCGGATTGCGCCCGGTCCGATCAAGGCGCAGACGGTTGCGTTGTATTACATGTGTATCAGTATGGCGGGGCTCTTTTTGGGCCCGACTGCCGTGGCGCTGCTCAACGATCATGTGTTTGGAGTGGAAGGTATCCGTTACTCGATGGCAGTGATCCCCGTTATTTTTGGAGTGCCGGTGCTGCTTAGCTTGCGCGGTATTCTCGGTTCTTATGATCAAGGTATCGCAGAGCACGAGGGTTTAACGTAAATGAGCACCGCGCGAAGAAGTTATCTCGATAATCTGGCCGGCCAGCTGCATGTTTGGCACTGGGAAGGGGGTGAGCCCGGCTTGCCTCCGGTTATTTGCCTGCCTCCCGTTCCCTACGGAGGACGATTTTTTGACAGCTTTGCGGTGGCTTATCGTGGCCCGGTATGGAGCGCGGATTTGCCAGGCTACGGATTTTCTGACCCCGTGGCTGATGCGCCGACCGTGCCGGGTTATACCGAGGCCATGACGCCACTACTGGAGTCTGTTGGGCAGCCCGTTTGGTTGACAGGCTTTCATTCGGGAGCCTTAGTGGCCATGGAAATGGCCAATCAATTTCCTCAGCACGTCAGTGGCTTGGTGTTGGTGGATATTCCGGTCTTCTCAGGTCCCGAGATGGCGGATCTCCGAGAGTCACTCACCAACCCGCCGAATTATCTTGATCAGGACGATCCCCTGAACAGTTTATTTCAGTCAATGGTGGCGGATCGATTGGACAAAGTGGACTACCCCAGAGCGCTGGACCTGTTCTTCGATTTTATCGGAGCCGGAGAGGGCAGAAATGCCGGTTACCATGCGGCGGCGACCTATGAGGCGGAGCCCTCTGCAGCTCAGGTGGCGCAGCCCGCGCTGATTATTGCCACTCACTCCAGTCTTCGCGAGGGCACGGTAAAGGTGGCAGACTCGATGCCCAATGCGACTTTGGTCGAGCGCGATGACATCACCATGCCGGCGTTTGAGTTGGGTGCCCAGAAAATGGCTGACTTAGCGCGCGATTTTATCTGTTGAAGGGCACATGATAACGAGCGCAATGTTGTGAGGCAGAACGCTCCCAGAACACTCGATTTTGTCGCCAATCAAAATTGATATACTATATCTTTTGATCGAGACCACGGAGAGGTGCAGGAGGGCCGATCAAGCATGTCAGACGTCAAGACAGTGACGAAAAGTGTCGAGCAGAAATTTGCTGATCGAGGGATCAGATTGACCCGCAGACGTCGGCAAGTTCTCGATGTTTTGATGAGCGCTGATGCCGCTCTATCAGCCTATGACATTGCGGAGCTGTGTAATGCGGGTTCTGAAAGTCACATGCCCACCATGTCCGTGTACCGCATTCTGGATTTATTGCAGGAAGAGCAATTCATACACAGACTAGAAACGGCCAACAAATATGTGTCCTGTTCTCATATTGCCTGTGCCCATGAGCATTCCGGGTCGCAATTTTTGATCTGTGATGGCTGTCGAAGAGTTGAGGAAATTCAGCTCTCACCTGAAGCGGTGGGTGCCGTAGAGATGGCTGCGAATGCCGTGGGGTTTGCTTCAATCAGCCCTCAATTGGAAGTCAAAGGGCTCTGTGTCGACTGTCAACCCGAACGAATCTAAGCCAGAGAAACTATCATGTTAAGTGAGCGCTCAATTATTCCCACGGCGGATAAAGCTGCTATTGGCTTGTCATCTATTTGTGCCGTTCACTGTCTCGTTCTGCCAGTATTAGTAGCCCTTTTCCCGTCCCTGATGGTCGCTGGTATGCAGGATGAGCGGATCCACCTAGGGTTGTTGGTGTTGGTTGTCCCAGTGAGCGCTTTTGCTTTGATTATGGGATGCCGGCAGCATCGGCAATTACCCATCGTTTGTCTTGGGCTGGTGGGTATTCTTGTGCTGTTATTCTCGGCACTTTTCGGCCACGACTGGGGGGGAGAGGCAATGGAGGTCACTGGCACGTTATTGGGAGCGGGCCTTGTTGCGTGCAGCCACGTCTTGAATTTCAGACTCTGTAAGTCTTCAGCGGTGTGTAACCGTGCTTAGGGTTGATCAATACCGTTTCTGTGTGCTCAAAAATATCGTTATTGCCAGCACAACGGCCCTTTATTCATTGGGGATATCTGCATCAGGTGGCGTTCACGATCATGGTGCAGCAGAGTTGTTTTTATCTGCGGAAGGCAAAACACTGCAAATACGATTAAACCTGCCTGCTATGAGCGTCGTGGGATTTGAAACGATCGCTATCACCGATGCCCAACGCGAGGCGGTGAACGATGCGCAAACAACCTTACATGATCCCAGTCAGCTGTTTTCCCTGCAGGGGAAGGCGTGCGAATTGATCCTCGCAGAGGTCGACGTAGCGTCGATTCTTGAAGCTGGCAATACCCCCTCTAAGCCTTTGGCACATGTACCCAGCGATAATCATCATGACGACCATGACGACCATGACGACCATGACGACCATGACGACCATGACGACCATGACGACCATGACGACCATGACGACCATGACGAC
>NYTG01000036.1 GCA_002683395.1 Halieaceae bacterium
CACAGCCCCTTTTTGCAGATCAATCAGTTCCTGATATTCGGCGACTGCCTGTTTGAGCGGTAGCTGCGTATCGGGACGATAGCTAGCGACCAGAGGCGGGAGCGAAGCGATCATCGCGGTGTTCGAGTGGCCGCTGCTATCTGCACCTTGTTGCGCAAGCTCGCGAGCGAGATTCAGTAGTTCAGCGAGGGAAGGAAGATTGGTTCCTCTCGCCAGACGGGCGTGTGTAATTGCGTAAGTGTTCAGGCAGGCAATACTGGCGCCCGCCTCACAAAAGTCGCGATGCACGTCGGCTACTAGATTGGGTTGCTCCAGCATCACCTGCAACGACCAGTGATGGTGGGCAGCAGACGGACTGCGGCGGATGAGCTCCTGGCCCAGTCCACCATCTAACAACAATACACTTTGACTCATGTTTCGGCCCTATTGCTTTCGATATCTGTGTCGCGGACGGAGTATAACAACGCGTAAAAAACAGGCACGGCGAGCAGCGCCAAGAGGGATCCAAAGGCGAGCCCGCTCATGATCGAGACGGCCATCTCCCTGAAAAAATCATCCCGCAGTAAAGGAGCCATGCCGACGATGGTCGTGCCTGCGGCCAACAGCACCGGGCGCAGGCGGCTTACACAGGCAGCGACCAGGGTTTGTCGACTGAGACCAGATTGAGCGGCACGGAGCTTAATTTCTTCCACCATGATCACGCAGTTTTTAATCAAGATGCCGACTAGACTTAAAAGACCCAGCATCGCTGGGAAGGTAAACGAGAGGTTGGTGACAAAGAGTCCGACAAAAACGCCCACCATAATGAGCGGCACCGTCATCCAGGTGACCAGCATTTGCCGCACACTGCCAAACAGCATCAGGGTCGCAATGATCATCACCAGCAGTGCGATCGGGAAGCGCGAGATGACCATGTCGTTGGCCAACTTCATAGACTCGTACTCGCCACCCCACTCAAGCTCGTAACCGGGCGGTAGGGGAATGGATTCAATGTCGCCGCGGATCGCGTTGAACGCGCTCGTGGCGGTTTCACCGGGTGGCGCGTTCGCTTGGACGGTAATAGCGCGGACCCGGTTGCGCCGCATCAGGAAACTGTCCTCCGCGCGAAGTGTGGCGGCTGACACCACCTGCCTTGCCGATACAAACGACTGGGTGCTCTCGCTCCACAGGTCGCGTTCAAGCAGTTCCGTCGCAGTTTCTGCCAGCGGCATAATGCGCGCGACAATAGGGACGGGTTTGTCGCCATCGCGCAGCACGCCCACAGGAGTGCCCACCGTGCTGGACTCTACAGCCCGCGAGACATCGGGTAACTGAATACCGGCGCGTCGCGCCCGGGCGTGATCTGGAATCACGGCCAGTGACAGCCGTTGCTCCCGCCAGTCGATTTTGCGATCAATCAGCCGGTGCTCAATGAAGTGCTGCATGGTCTCTTCGGCGAGCCCCCGCAGTTTGGTGAGGTCCCTGCCATAAAAGCGCGCCTCGATTTTGCTCGCGGTGCTGCTGGTGAACTCGAGCCGCCGCACCATGTGATGGATTTCAGGGAATTCGGCCGCAATCAGTTCACCTGTTTGCGCCATCAGCCCCGTCACCGCCTCGACGTCATCGACATTCACTACCAATTGCGCATAGGCGGGGTCGGGTCGCTCGGGCAGCAGAATCATGGTGAAGCGAATGGGGCCTCGCCCCGCCCAGGTTGAGACTTCGGTCACGCCCCCAAGATTGACCAACCGCTTGCGCACGCGATCCGCCACGCGATCGCTGGCGTGGATATCGGTGCCCTGGGTTTGGTACAGATCCACAAAGAACAGCGGCGTGCTGGTTGCNGGAAAAAACCCTTGCTTCAATTGTGTGAAGCCCGCAATGCTCGACAACATGACGGCCAGCAGGGCAAGCGTGGTCCAACCGCGTCGGGCAATACCCCATGCCATGAGTTTGCGATATCCCGCGAAAACCGGCCCAGCGTAAAGGCGGCTCTCGGGCACAGCCTCCGGCACGGAGGTCAGCAGTGCCATCCCGATGGAGGGCACCAGCGTAATCGCCAGAATCCAACTCAACAGCAGCGATATGCCGCAAACCGTGAACAACGATCCTAGAAACTGACCCGTTGAGCCGTTCGACAGGCCAATGGGGGCAAAGGCAGCAATCCCGATAACCGTGGCCGCGAGCAGGGGGAAGCGCGTGGTCGCAACCGCCGCGATGGCCGACTCACGGGGGCTGAGGCCCTGTTTGATGCGGGTAATCATGCCTTCAGTCACCACGATGGCGTTGTCGACCAACATGCCCATCGCGATCATCATGGCGCCCAGCGAAATCCGTTGTAGTTCGATCCCTGATGTGGCCATCACGCCGATGGTGCCGGTCACCGTCAGTAGCAGCACTGCGCCCACCATCACACCGGCGCGCCAGCCCATAAACAGACACAGCGCGGCGATGACCGTGGTGATGGAGGCCGTGAGGTTCAGCAGAAATTGGCCGATAGATCGGTCGACCAAGCGATGCTGCTCAAAAAGCGGAATCATCTCGATGCCGATAGGCAGGAGTTGCTGAAGTTCGAGTAGTCGCGCTTCCACGACTTTACCTACCCGGACCACGTTCTGGGTTTCGTTGATGGCAATACCCAATGCGAAAATGCGTTGTCCCTCGTGCCGCACGATCAGTGAGGGCAGATTGGTCTCTTCCCGGGAGACGCGGGCCACGTCGCCGAGGCGAATCATCGACGTCTCGCCGGGCAGGGCAATCAGCAGTTCTTCGAGCACCGCCTCACTCCGCTCCAGCGGAATATCGATGCGCATCCGCTGATCACCCGACTCCATCATGGAGGCAGGGAAGAGTCCCGAGGCGCTGTTGATAGCCTCGACGATACGATGAAAGGGCACGCCCAGCTGGCGCAGCTGCGCGTAATCGAAATCGATCTGGACCTGTTCCTCCGGCACCCCCTCGACCCGCGCCTTGGCCACGTGTTCGACGCGCTTTATTTCGGTCTCCAGTAAGCGGGCGGCATCGCGAATGGTAGCGATGTCATAGCCGTCCGGNACGGTGAATCCATACAGCAAGCCATAGACGTCACTGAAGTCATCCTCGACCCAGGGTGGGTGAGCACCTGCTGGCAAGCGCATGGCTGCCTCGGCCACCCGCCGGCGCAGCTCGTCCCATATCTGGCCTGTATCGCTGGCTGATACCGAGTGATTGAGTTCAATCTCAATCTCAGAGCGCCCGGGCAGCGATCTCGACACAATATTTTCAATCCAGGGCAGCTCTTGTATTGAGCGCTCCAATACTTCGGTGATTTCCTGTTCGACATCGAGTGTTGAGGCGCCTGGGTACTCGGTGAACACATAGGCGATCTTGATGGGGTAGGGCGGATCCTCTAGCTGTGCAATGCGCTGCCCGCCCGCTAACCCGCCGACCAGACAGGTGAGCACGATGACCCACACGTACAGTGGGTTCGCGAGCGCAAATTCAGTAAGCGATGACCGAGACATCAATTAGCCATCCCCGAGGGGTCGCACCTGCATACCGTCGTAAAGCCAGGCGCCCCCTGCAGCGACCACCTGTTCACCGAGCTCAAGTCCTGACAGCACCGGTACCTGCTGTCGACTGGGCAGCCCCACTTCGATGGGTCGCTTGGTCACCTGAGAGGTGTCGCGCTCCACCGTCCAGACGAAGAAGTTGCCTGCGGCATCACTCTGCACCGCACTGAGGGGCAGTTGAATGACAGCGTCATCGGGGGTGGCCATGGACAGCAAGACGGTGGCGGTCATGCCAGACAGCACGGGCCAGGGTGGGGTATCGGTCAGCGAAAAGCGCACGTCGTAAGTTTGGGTGTCTCGGCTCGCTTCGGCCTCGTAATCAAGCCAGTGCGCTTCGAATAGCCGCTCTGGATCGGCGGTGAAGCGCACCGCGGCACTGCTCAAGGTTGCCGGATTCAATCGTGCCATCAGCTGCTCGGGCACGCCGATCACCACTTCGATGCGCTCAACCGGGGCCAAGCGAATCACCGGCGACAGTCTGGCGATGGGAGAGAAGTTTTCTGCCAGGCGTTTGGTCAGCTGTCCCGTAAACGGTGCGCGAAGCACCGTGTCATCAAGATCTTTTTGCGCTGTCTCTACTGTGAGCCCGGTGAGTTTGGCGCGGGCCACCGCCTCATCGAGCTCTGCTTGTGACACGGTGCCAGAGGCCTTGAGTGACTCGACGCGCGACAAGACTTTTTCGGCCAGCTCATGGTCAGCCTGGGCGCTTTCCAGAGCGAGCTCGAATCGCTCGGGGTCCAACTGCGCAATCACATCGCCAGCCTGCACCAACGTACCCTCTGATAGGGGTAACTGCCGCAGCGTGCCATCAATTTCAAAACCCAGCTCCACCGTATGTGCCGGTGCCACTTTGCCCACAAATTGGCTGGGTGCCGAGTGGTCTCCAGCTCCTACTGTGATCAAGCGAGCGGGACGCACCGCAGGCGAGGTTTCAACAGTGGAGTCGGCCCCGCAGCCAGATAGCCCGGCTATGACCCAGAGCGCGACAAATACAGCTCTCAACATGGCGCAAGCTCCTCTGTCAGCGACTTGAGGTGTCGGCGGATCTCGTTGCGCTCGGCGGTGCTGAGTGACAACAGACCCAGCAGCTCCAGAAACTGGAGCCCCTGGGAGGCCAGAAAAATGGTGCGTGCCGGCGTCGCCGTGGTTTTAGAGAGGCCTAATTGGGCGAACACGGCTTCGACGTGTTGCTGGGCGGGAGCGATCAGCTCCGGGTTCTCGGCCGAGGCCGCGATCAGCCCCTGCGCCATGATCCGCTCATCCTGAGGCAGGTCGAAGTCGGCATCGATCAGACTATTGAGCAGTGTGGCGTCACTCACACCCTCTGCCGAACTCAGGCCATCAACTAACCCAGCGCGATTCTCCAGCAGGTGCTCTAGCAGCCCCTGCAACAGCGCATCCTTGGAGGGGTAGTGGTACAAGAGCCCGCCCTTCGACAGGTCGGCTTCGGCCGCCACTTTCTCCAGCGTGAGGTGCCCTGCACCGTCGCGCTCAATCACTTTTGCCGCGGCGACGCGAATGCGTGTGCGGGTGAGTTCCGATTTCATGACGCACCATTTATAAACCGTCCAGACGGTATAGTAATGTAATCCCGGGGGCGTGTCACAGGCCTCCAATAGCGCCCCAATATTGCTGGTTGCAGGGTGTGTGCGTACCCTGCAGTCATGCTGGCCGCCCCGCACCCCACATGACCGCTGATCTGCTCCTGACGATTGTGAGTTGTATCGGCTTTATGGGCCTGGTGGCATTCGTGTCCTGGCGGCAGACCCGCGGGCGGGTCGACACGGGTGCTGGCTACTTCCTCGCTGGGCGAGGTTTGGGAGCGACCTTTATCGCCGGCTCGCTCTTACTCACCAACCTTTCTGCCGAACAGCTGATTGGTCTCAATGGGTCGGCCTATGGTTACAACCTCAGTAGTATGGGCTGGGAGGTGACCGCCGCGGTCGCCACCGTGCTCATGGCATTTTTCTTTCTGCCCAAGTACCTCGCCGGGGCCTTCACGACCTTGCCGGAGTTTCTCAGCGCGCGCTTCGACGAAGGTGTGCGTCGCATGACCGTGGTCCTCTTTATGCTGGGCTATGGATTGGTGACGATTCCGAGCGTGTTGTACTCCGGCTCGATCGCGGTGCTCAAACTCTTTGACGTGCCCGAGCTACTGCAACTGGATTACGGCACGTCACTGGTGCTGACCATTATGGTCATCGGTGCCTTAGGAGCGTCCTACGCCATCCTCGGTGGCCTGAGGGCGGTGGCGGTCTCGGACACCCTTAACGGCGTCGGCTTACTGATCGTGGGCGTGGCCGTGCCCTGGCTGGGCCTGCAGGCACTGGGTGAGGGGAGCGTGGGTGCCGGCCTTAACATTGTGTTGACCACCGAGACTCACAAGCTCAATGCGATCGGCGGACCGACTGACCCGACGCCCTTTGCCACGCTCTTTACCGGGATGGTCTTTGCCAATCTTTTCTACTGGTGCACCAACCAATATGTGATCCAGCGGACCCTCGCCGCGCGCAGTCTTGCGGAGGGGCAAAAGGGCGTGCTGCTATCGGGCTTTTTCAAGGTGTTGGTGCCCCTGCTGATGATGATCCCCGGCGTCGTGGCGTATCACCTTTACGGACCCGAGCTGCAATCGATTGATCTGGCCTACCCCCAACTGGTGCGCGACGTAATGCCGGTTTATGCCACCGGTTTTTTCCTCGCTGTGTTGCTGGGCGCCGTGCTGAGTTCCTTCAACTCACTGATCAACAGCGCCTCGACGCTGTTCTGTATTGATGTGTATCAGCCGCTCGTTGGCAGAGCGGTCT
>NYTG01000086.1 GCA_002683395.1 Halieaceae bacterium
GGCGGGTTTCACCTGCGAAGGTGTCTTCGCGACCGCCACTGAAGAAAAAAGTGACGTGAGCGTATTTTTCAGTCTCGGCGATACGCAACTGGGTCAGCCCTTCATTTGCCAGAACTTCGGCAAGACCGTCTTCCAGGGTGTCGGGGGGAAACGCAACCGGACAGGGCAGGGAGGCGGCGTATTCAGTAGTGGTGACAAGACAAATATCGGGTTGAGCACCACGAGTAAAGCCAGTGAAGTTCGGGTCTGTTAGCGCCTGTGCCAGTTGCCGCGCGCGGTCGGCACGAAAATTCATAAATAGCACCGCGTCACCCTCGGCAAAGGCAGCTGGATCCCCAATCCGCGTGGGCTCGACAAATTCGTCGTCCTCACCCCGGGCATAAGCGGCTTCGAGTGCTGCCAAAGCCGTGGCAGAGTGGTGTGCGGCCGCGCCCTGTGTCAGCAAGCCGTAGCTCTTTTCGATGCGCTCCCAGCGATTGTCACGATCCATCGCCCAGTAGCGGCCATGAACGGAGGCGATCTGCCCAATCCCGAGTGCTTCGAGCACTGCCTCTGCCCGCTGCAGGGAGGGTGCAGCGCTGCGCGGTGGCGTATCCCTGCCGTCGAGGAACGCATGCAGGTAGACACGCTCTGCGCCTCGTGCCGCTGCCAGCCGAAGTGCGGCGAACACCTGCTCTTCGTGGCTATGGACGCCACCGGGAGAGAGCAATCCCATAATGTGGACCGCTTTCCCTGCTGCGACTGCCGCATCAATTGCCTGCACGTAAGCCGGATTGCTTGCAAACTCGCCATTGGCAATGGCCTGATCGATGCGAGTGATGGACTGGTGCACAATGCGCCCCGCCCCAAGACTCATGTGCCCCACCTCAGAGTTTCCCATTTGCCCCTCGGGCAGGCCGACATCGGGACCGGAACCCGACACCAGCGTATGAGATGTATCGCGCCGCAGGCGATCAAGGTTGGGGGTCTGCGCGGCAAGAATGGCGTTGTCTTCGGTGGCCGTGCGGTGACCGAAACCATCCAGAATGACGAGTAATGTGGTGCGTCGGGGCGTGGACACGGTGTTGGGGGCTCGAGTAACTGAGTGAACCATTGTAACGCGGCGTCGCCCACGGAGCACTGTCCCAGAAGCATCCCCTGGTAAAAAAGAAAGGTGGAGGTGTCTCGAGGTCAAGGCGCGACCTGCCATCATCAGGTATCGAGCCGACTGGAGGGTGTTCGATTGAACGGATATACTCGCGCCCCGAATCAAGCGCAGCCATCGCCTCGTTGACGCCGCGTTACCGGACTGCCGCCATCAACGGGGGCATTAGCGAGGCGATGTGTTGGGTGCTTACAGGACAGGAATAGCGTGTCAGCAGATTTAATTTTTCAGTTTTTAGGCGAACAGTGGATACTGGTCGCGGCCTTGGCCACGACACTGGGCATGCTGATCCTTCATGAGACCCGTAAGGCAGGGCCCGCGTTGTCGATTAGCGAAGCCGTGCAGCTGGTGAACAACGAGGAAGGGGTGTTCCTCGATATTCGCGACGGAGGCGATTACGCCCGCGGACATATCACGGATGCGCTGCATATTCCGGCGGCAACGTTAGCGAAACGCGCCGGCGAACTGGAAAAATTCCGTGAAAAACCCGTCGTGGTCGTGTGTAAAATGGGGCAATCTGCAGGCCCTGCGACGAAGACGCTCAGAGCGCAGGGGTTTAGCAGGGCGCAAAAGCTGTCTGGCGGCATGATGGAATGGGATGCGCAAAAACTCCCGGTTGTCACGCAATGACTGCAGTGGTGATCTACACCACGCGGTGGTGTCCATTTTGCGTTCGGGCAAAGGCATTGCTTGATCAAAAAGGGGTTTCATACCAGGAAATCCCCGTAGATGGTGAGCCCGTCGCGCGACAGCAGATGGCCGAGCGCGCCGGGCAGACCTCGGTGCCGCAGATTTGGATTGGCGAACAACATATTGGTGGTTGTGACGAGCTTTATGGTCTCGAGCGCTCTGGCGGGTTAGACCCACTGCTGGCGTGACAGGCAGGCGATCATTTAGATTTTGAAAGACAAGGAGAGCCAGCATGGCTGAAGAAGATACCGCAGCCGCTCAGGAAGCAGCAGCACAACAGCAGTTTGTGACCCAGCGCATTTACACAAAGGATGTTTCCTTTGAGTCACCCGTTACGCCCAATGTCTTTCGGCAGGAGTGGAAGCCGGCAGTCAACGTGGACCTCAACACCAAGAGCAGTCGGGTCGACGAGGAGGGCAACCACGAAGTGGTTTTAACGCTGACGATCACTGCCAAACTCGAAGAGCAAACCGCTTTTCTGGTGGAGGTGCAGCAGGCGGGTATTTTCTTCGTGGCGGGAATCGAGGGCGATGCACTGCGACAGTTACTGTCGACGGTAGCCCCCACTATTTTGTTTCCTTACGCCAGAGAAGCCATAGACAGCCTGGTTGTGAAGGGCGGTTTCCCCGCTTTGATGATTGCACCGGTCAATTTTGACGCGCTGTTCCGTCAGGCAGTGGCGCAGCAGGCCGAAGAAGGTGCGGCGGAGCCTGCCGTTGAGGGCGGTGAAGCACCCCCCGAGGGCGCCACCCACTGATTGCCTCAGCCAGTAATTAGTCTGCTGGCAAATCGAGATCCTTGATTTTACGGGTGAGGGTGTTTCTACCCCACCCGAGGAGTTCCGCGGCCTCTGCTTTACGTCCCCCGGTGTGTTGGAGCGCCGCCTCGATCATGATGGTCTCAAATAGCGGCAGGGCCTGACGCAAGACGTTTGACTGACCTTCGGACAGCTGTCGATTCGCCCAGCTGGCGAGCTGCTCGTGCCAGGTTTCGGCGTCGTTTTTGGGGCTGGTGGCGCTGTGCTGTAAGAGCTCCGGCGGAAGATCCGATCGCAGCACCTCTCTCCCTGCCGCCATGACGGTGAGCCAGCGGCAGGTGTTTTCAAGCTGCCTGACGTTGCCCGGCCACGGCAATTGGGTCAGAACGTTCAGTGCTTCTTCAGAGAGTGTTTTGGTATCGACTCCCAGCTCACTGCTGGCAGCGGCCAAAAAGTGCATCAGCAAACGGGGGATATCCTCGCGCCGCTCAGACAGCCGTGGGACGTGAATTCGAATGACGTTCAAGCGGTGAAACAGGTCCTCGCGAAACGCACCCGTCTCCACTAATGATTCAAGCTTCTGATGGGTCGCGGCGATAATGCGGACGTCCGCCTTGATCGAGTCAACACCCCCGACACGGAAAAATTCGCCATCCTGCAGGACGCGCAGTAGCCGGGTTTGCGTGGCAGCGGGCATATCGCCGATTTCATCGAGAAACAGCGCGCCGCCGCGAGCCTGCTCGAAGCGACCCTCGCGACGGTTGTTGGCGCCCGTGAAGGCGCCTTTTTCATGCCCGAATAATTCCGATTCCATCAGCTCCTGGGGTATCGCGGCCATATTCAGCGCGACAAAAGCATTGTTTGCGCGCGGGCTATGCCGGTGCAGTGCGCGCGCGACCAGCTCCTTACCGGTGCCCGATTCACCATTAATCAGCACGGTAATATGGCTTTGCGCAAGACGCCCGATGGCGCGGAAAACTTCCTGCATAGCGGGCGCGTTGCCGATGATCTCTGCGGACTGGTTCTCGCTGTTGCTGTGGTCTGTTTGGGTGCCCTGTGAGCGCTGAGACTGTGCGCGAGTGACGGTGGCGACCATCTCGTCAATATCAAAGGGTTTGGGTAGATACTCAAATGCGCCTTCTTCATAGGAGTTCACGGCACTGTCGAGATCTGAGTGTGCGGTGGTGATGATCACCGGCAGATCGGGCTGTTGAGCCTTGATCTGGGACAGCAGGACGATGCCGTCCATGCCCGGCATTCTGATGTCACTCACTACGACCATGGGCTCCTCTTGAGCCAGTGCATCCATGACATCGTTGCCGTTTTCAAAGGCGCGGCAGCTGAGGCCCGCTCTCGACAGTGCCTTCTCCATTACCCAGCGAATAGAACTGTCGTCGTCGACGATCCATACCTGCTCAGTCACTGGCATCTTGGGTCTCCATAGGTAGCAGTAGGGTGAAGCAGGTCTCACCTGGCACGCTTTGCACTTGAATGAGCCCACCGTGTTGATTGGCGATGCGCTGCGCGATGGATAACCCAAGACCCGTTCCCTGCGCGTTACCCGTTACCATGGGTAGAAACAATCTTGGGAGCATCTCTTTGTCAACGCCGGGGCCGTCATCCGAGACTTGCAGTGCGCAAACGAGTTTGTGGCGGTTGCCGCCGACGGTGAACTGTCTGTGCACCCGGGTTCGCAAGGTAATTACGCCATCCGACCCGCAGGCCTGCCAGGCGTTGCGAACCAGATTGAGCACCGCTTGGGTCAGCTGGCCCCCATCGGCCAGAAAATCTGGCAGGCTCGGGTCGTAATCACGCCCAATGCACAGCGTACCTTTCGATTCCGCTTCAATCAGCTGACGCACGTGCTCGGTGACTTCATGGATATTGGTGAGTTCGGACTCCAGACGCTCCCGGGGGCCGAGCATGCGATCCACCAGCGTCCGGAGTCGGTCAACTTCAGAAATAATAATGTCGGTGTATTCATGCAGATTGGGGTTGGCGAGTTCTCCAGCCAGGAGCTGGGCGGCACCGCGAATCCCCCCCAGCGGATTTTTCACTTCGTGGGCCACCCCCTTCATGATTTCTTTCAAAGACGCCTGCGCTTGCCACTCACTCTCGTCGCGGCTGATGGCCTGTAAACGGTCGACCATATTGAGCTCGACCAGCAGACAACGGTTGCCAACGGTTCCCGCGACCGGGCTCAGGGTAATGTCGACAGTCCGCTCCTGACCCATTCGTGTGGTCAGGGGAATCGCACGTCGCACCATGGGGTAATTGTCGGACAGCGCTTGATATAAAAGCGGGTACCACTCGTTGGATTCGTCGAGTAACTCCTTCAGAGGGCTACCCACCGCGCGACTGGCCGACACTTCCATCAAGGTTTCTGCCGACAGGTTCAGCGCCTGAATGTGGAGATCAGCGTCCAATAAAATCACGCCGGTGGCCAGCAGATCCAGCTGGTACTCAGCGGTTAAGTCCGCGAGGGATTCGGCGGCCATCACGTTATGGCTTCACTATGGGCCGCATGACGTACACCGTTCGCTGTCCCGATGCGTCTAGCTGCCGACCTGCGCCCGTCAGGCGCACCACCTGCAGCTGATGTGCTCCGCGATAGACATTGGTGAGTTGCCAGATCGGTATTCGCTGGGGCCCGCCGACGGGTTCTCCATCGAGCAGTAACGACAGCCTCTCGTCACCCTTCATTGCCGGGCTCAATGACGCCTCGACAGTGAAGTTTCCGGGACCCATTGGAATAGTGGCGTTTTCGGCTGGCATGACAATGCGGGTGTCGTAACGGATTGGCTCACTGGGTTCGCCGGCCTTGGAAATCGGCTCAGCGGTGGAGACGGCCTTGGCGGTGTTGGTGGGATTCAACGTCTGCGCCTCTACCTGCACTTGCCCATTACCCCGAGGGGTGTCGGTGAAGGTCACATTACCGTCTTCGTCGGTCACCCGATAAACCGGCTGCGCTGCCAGATCGGCCCCAATGCAGAGCCATAGCGCACCGGACAACAGTCGCCCGGCGGGGAAACTCAGATACGGCTTGTCATCATTGCGTCGTGTCACGGTATCTCTCGGGATGCTGCCTTGTTACGCCACAGCTTGTAATGCACCGCTTTGGTGCGAACCGCCGCGGGTGGGGACCATAGAAACAAAAGCCCGCATAACGCGGGCTTTTGCTCTGTTGACCGTGGCCTGAGTGATCTGCCTTACAAAGAGTAGTACAGGTCAAATTCGACCGGGTGAGTGGTCATATTCAGCCTCTCGACGTCCTCACGCTTGAGTTCGATGTAAGCATCGATCATATCGTCAGTGAACACACCACCCGCGGTCAGGAAGTCCCGATCTGCCGCGAGTGCGTCCAGAGCCATTTCCAGACTGGAGGCCACCGTTGGGATATTCGCGGCTTCCTCTGCTGGCAGGTCGTAAAGATCCTTGTCCGCGGCGTCACCGGGGTGGATCTTGTTCTGAATGCCGTCGATGCCCGCCATCAACAGCGCCGCAAAGGCGAGATAAGGGTTGGCAGTCGGGTCGGGGAAGCGCACTTCGATACGCTTACCTTTTGGTGAAGGCTCATAGGGGATACGAATCGACGCTGAGCGATTGCGTGCTGAGTAGGCCAGCATGACGGGCGCCTCAAAGCCCGGGACTAAGCGCTTGTAGCTGTTGGTCGATGCATTGGTAAAGGCGTTGAGTGCCCGCGCATGCTTGATGATGCCGCCGATGTAGTAAAGCGCGGTGTCAGAGAGGCCCGCGTATCCGTCTCCGGCAAAGGTGTTGTCGCCGCCCTTGGCAATTGACTGGTGCACGTGCATACCAGAGCCGTTGTCTCCCACCAGTGGCTTGGGCATGAATGTCGCGGTCTTGCCATAGGCATGCGCCACATTGAGCACGCAGTACTTAAGGATCTGCACTTCGTCGGCCTTGGAGACTAGCGTGTTGAACTTAATACCGATCTCACATTGTCCAGCGGTACCAACCTCGTGGTGATGAACCTCGACATCCAAACCCATTTGCTCCATCGCAGAGCACATGGCAGCCCGAATGTCATGCAAGGAGTCGACGGGTGGAACAGGGAAGTAGCCTCCCTTAACGCCAGGTCGGTGGCCTGTATTGCCGTCTTCAAACTCGAGGTTTGATGACCATGCCGCTTCTTCTGCATTGATGGCGTAGCTGGCACCGCTCATGTCGGCACTCCATTTCACGTCATCAAATACGAAAAACTCTGGCTCGGGGCCGAAGAACGCCGTATCACCCAGACCGGTTGAGGTGAGATAGGCCTCTGCTTTTTTAGCGATGCTTCGCGGATCTCGGTCGTAGCCTTGCATGGTGGTCGGCTCGACAATATCGCACCGCAGAATCACAGTGGGATCGTCAGTGAACGGATCCAGGATGGCCGTACTGTCGTCGGGCATCAGGATCATGTCGGACTCGTTGATACCTTTCCATCCAGAAATGGACGAGCCGTCAAACATCTTGCCGCCCTCAAAGAAATCTTCATCCACCACACTGGAAGGAATCGAGACGTGCTGCTCCTTTCCTTTGGTGTCGGTGAATCGCAGATCCACCCAGCTAATATCATTTTTGCTGATTAAATCGAGCGTGCGCTCTGACATGTCTTTTTCCTCCGGTAATCACTTTCCCAGCACTGACTGGGTGGTAAAAATTCAGAAAGTGCATAGGCACTGGCTGAGCCCATAAAATAGTGCAAGCATCGTGCCAACTTTTGCGCTGCCACAGAAAGCGCTTAACCAATTGTTTTAATTGAATAATATGTTTTCTTTTGAGCAGGTCTCATCTTGTGATTGCACTATAATAGTGCAATGCTCTCGATATGTGAACCATCTTGGTGCAAAAAAGGTCGCACGGTAAAGTAAACCGGTTCGCCAGTGCTGGTGTACACTCCGCGCGCCCCCGCTACCCCCCCCATTATTCACAGCCCGGATTCTGTATGAAAGCGCTCCGCAACATCGCCATTATCGCCCACGTTGATCATGGGAAAACCACGCTCGTTGACTGCCTGCTGCAGCAATCTGGCACGCTGGATCGCAAAAGTGCTGGCGCCGAGCGCATCATGGATTCCAATGATCAGGAGCGTGAGCGGGGCATTACCATTCTGGCCAAGAACACGGCCATCAATTGGAACGATTATCGTATCAACATTGTGGATACCCCCGGACACGCTGACTTTGGTGGCGAAGTGGAGCGGGTGTTGTCGATGGTGGACTCTGTGTTGCTATTGGTCGATGCGGTTGATGGACCCATGCCGCAAACGCGGTTTGTCACGTCAAAAGCGTTCGAGCGGGGTCTCAAACCCATTGTGGTGGTCAATAAAATTGATCGGCCGGGGGCGCGGCCCGATTGGGTGGTGGACCAGGTTTTTGATCTCTTTGACACCCTGGGTGCGACCGAGGAGCAGCTCGATTTTCCGGTGATTTTCGCTTCGGCCATTAATGGTGTAGCAGGAGAAGACTACGACGACATGTCGGCAGATATGTCGCCACTGTTTCAGGCCATTGTTGACAAGGTCGCCCCGCCCGAGGTCAATGCAGAGGGCGCGTTGCAGTTGCAAATATCGGCGCTCGATTACAACAGTTACGTGGGTGTCATCGGCGTCGGCCGCATTACCCGCGGTGTCCTGACCCCCAATACTTCAGTTGCGGTGGTTGATCGAGAAGGCGGTGCACGTAATGGCAAGGTGCTTCAGGTCATGGGGTATATGGGTCTGGAGCGGGTTGACGCCGACCGCGCCGAAGCGGGCGATATTGTCTGTGTGACGGGCATCGACGCACTCAATATTTCCGATACGCTTTGCGATCCCGCCGAACCCGAAGCGCTGCCGCCGCTAACCGTGGATGAACCTACGGTCAGTATGACCTTTCAGGTTAACGACTCGCCTTTCGCTGGCCGCGAGGGGAAGTATGTCACCTCACGCAACCTCAAAGAGCGCCTCGAACGCGAATTGATTCACAACGTGGCGCTGCGGGTGGAGCAAGGTGATGGACCCGACAAGTTTAAGGTATCAGGCCGCGGTGAGCTGCATCTCTCAGTGCTGATTGAAAATATGCGTCGGGAGGGATTTGAGCTTGGCGTATCGCGACCTGAGGTGATTCAGAAGGAGATCGACGGTGTGACCTGCGAACCGTATGAGCATCTGGTCATTGATTGTGAGGAAGTCCATCAGGGCGGAGTGATGGAAGAGCTGGGTATACGCCGTGCCGAGCTGAAGAACCTGATCACCGATGGGGCTGACCGAGTCCGCCTTGAGTTCATCGTACCCGCTCGTGGCTTGATCGGGTTTCGTTCTCAGTTCCTCACCTTAACCTCGGGCTCCGGCATTATGACCCACGTGTTTGATCACTATGGGCCGGTAGCCAAGTCGGAGCTGGGGGCCCGTAATAACGGCGTGTTGGTATCGATGGTATCGGGTAAGACGCTCGCTTATGCGCTATTCAGTCTTCAGGAGCGCGGGAGGCTATTTATTGAGCCCAATATCGATGTCTATGAGGGCCAAATTATGGGTCTGCATAGCCGTGGCAATGACCTGGTGGTGAACCCGACTAAAGCCAAGCAGCTGACCAATGTCCGTGCTTCGGGTACCGACGAAGCGGTGATCCTCACTTCACCTGTGCTGCACAGTTTGGAGCAGGCGCTGGAGTTTATCGATGAGGATGAGCTGGTGGAGGTGACGCCTGTCAGCATTCGTTTGCGCAAAAAACTGCTTCTTGAGCATGAACGAAGGCGCGCGGCCCGTGCCGCTGCGTGAGGCTTGGCCTCATACCTGCCTAACCATCTCAATGTGTGGAATGTTGTCCTCTAGGTAGGGCTCTCCGTCAGTGGCAAAGTCCAGTGATTCGTAAAAATCCTGCAGATAGCACTGAGCGCTGAGACGCACCGTCGTCCAGCGTGAGTCGCAAAAAGCCAAGGCAGTATTCATCAGGTCCCGACCCAGCCCCCGGTTGCGATAGTCACCGCTGACCGCAACGCGGCCAATTGAGCACTCGTCATAAGCCACCCCTGGCGGCAGGACTCGCAGGGTGCCAATCAGATCGCCCTGATGCGTCAGCTCCAAATGCCAGGCGTGGGGGTCTTTGTCATCGACCTCTTGATACGGACAGGTTTGCTCAACCACAAATACCGCAGTCCGGAGGCGCAGTACCCGGTGCCATTGTGGTCCGCTAAATACCGCGAAGTGCCGCCAGCGCCAGGTCAGTTCTCCATGAAGGCTGTCCGGATTGAATGCCATGCTGAATCTCCTCGGCAGATTAGGGTGCCGGTTTGCGTTGTTGCGTGGTGTTCCCGCACGGGGGTGCGTTAGGATAACGCGGTTGAAGGGTTTCGCGGCGGCGCGGAATCTGCCGCTTTCAGAGAGAGCCTCATTGCCATGACAGATATGATGCAGCCTTCGGTCGACGTCGAGCAGCTGTCCCTCCGCGATTACGCTGAAAAAGCCTACCTCGACTATTCGATGTACGTGATTCTCGACAGGGCCCTGCCGCATATTGGTGACGGACTCAAACCGGTCCAGCGTCGCATCGTCTATGCGATGAGCGAGCTGGGCCTGAAGGCCTCGGCAAAGTTCAAGAAATCAGCGCGCACAGTCGGCGATGTCATCGGTAAGTTCCACCCTCATGGAGACAGCGCCGCCTATGAGGCGATGGTGCTGATGGCGCAGGATTTCTCCTATCGCTACCCGCTCATCGACGGGCAGGGTAACTGGGGTTCACCTGATGATCCCAAGTCCTTTGCCGCCATGCGCTACACCGAATCACGACTCACTGCTTACGCTGATGTATTGCTGGCCGAGCTTGGGCAAGGCACCGTAGATTGGCAACCCAATTTTGACGGCACGCTTGAAGAACCCACCGTACTGCCCGCGCAGGTACCGAATTTACTGTTGAATGGCACTACGGGCATTGCGGTGGGTATGGCGACCGATATTCCGCCCCACAACTTGAGCGAGGTGGTCGCTGCGACCATCCATCTCCTTGATTCGCCCAAGGCCACGGTCGCCGATCTCTGTCAGCACATTAAAGGCCCAGATTTCCCCACTGAAGCCGAGATTATTACGCCCGTTGATGAGTTGAAGGCGCTTTATGAAACAGGCCGGGGCGGCCTGAGAGTGCGCGCCGCGTACACGATTGAAGACGGTGCGGTCGTCATTCACGCGTTGCCCCACCAGGTCTCAGGGGCAAAGGTGCTGGAGCAGATTGCGGCGCAGATGCAGGCGCGCAAACTGCCAATGGTGTCCGATCTTCGCGATGAGTCGGATCATGAGCATCCCACTCGACTGGTGTTGGTCCCGCGCTCTAATCGAATCGAAGTGGACGGTTTGATGAGCCACTTGTTTGCAACCACGGATCTCGAGCGCACCTACCGGGTAAACCTCAATGTCATTGGTATCGATGGCAGGCCCGCGGTGAAATCGTTGGTAACGATACTCAAGGAGTGGCTGGTCTTTCGTAAGGCGACCGTCAAACGCCGTTTGGAATATCGGCTGGAGCGCGTCGAGCGTCGACTCCATATCCTCGAAGGTTACCTGGCTGCGTTTCTCAATATCGATGAGGTCATTCGCATCATTCGGGAAGAAGAGGAGCCCAAACCCGCGCTCATGAAGGCGTTTAAGATTTCGGATATTCAGGCAGAAGCTATTCTCGACTTGAAACTGCGGAATCTTGCCAAGCTTGAAGAGATGAAGATCCGCGGTGAGCAGGATGAGCTTGCCGAGGAGCGGGATGGGCTCGAGAAAACGCTTGGCAGCGATGCGCGGCTAAAGACGCTCATCAAGCGAGAGCTCAAGGCAGTGGTCGAGGCACATGGTGATCCGCGGCGTACACCGTTGGCGACACGCGAGGAAGCCAAGGCCTTCAGTGAGCTTGAGCTCACCAGTGCGGACCCGTTGACGATCGTATTATCTGAGAAAGGCTGGATTCGCGCGGCCAAGGGGCACGATATTGATCCTGGTGCACTCAGCTACAAATCGGGTGACGGGTTCCGGTTTGCTGCACGGGGCAAATCGAATTTGCCCACAGTGGTGCTGGACTCTACCGGCCGGGCTTACACGCTACCCACTCACCAATTGCCTTCAGCTCGCGGTCAGGGGGAGCCCCTGACCGGGCGGATCAATCCTCCGTCTGGCGCGACCTTTGAAGGCCTGCTAACCGGCGCGCAAGAGGATCGTTTTCTGCTCGCCAGCGACGCTGGTTACGGTTTTGTGGTGCAGTTCGGACAGCTCCAGGCAAAGAACAAGGCGGGTAAAGCGTTATTGACGTTACCCAAAGGTGCAAAGGTGCTGGCACCTGCGGCGATCTTTTCAGGGGCCGACCCGCTGGTGGTGGTGGCCACTAATGAGGGAAGAATGCTGGTGTTCCCGCTGGCTGAACTCCCTGAGCTTGCGCGAGGAAAAGGTAACAAGTTGATTGGCATTCCCTCCGCCCGCGCGGCGGCGCGCGAAGAATTTGTCGTCGGCCTCTGTGTGGTGACCGAGGGCGATACGCTGCAGGTCACCTCTGGAGGGCATTATCGGAACTTCAAATGGTCCGAGCTTGAGCACTTCCGGGGCGAGCGGGGGCGTCGCGGCAATAAGCTACCTAAGGGCTATCAGCGGGTGACCCGTCTGGAGGTGGTCGTAGACTGACGGTTTAAAAAGGCAAAAACCCCTGCGGTGTGTCGTGGTCGGAAGGCGCAATCACTCGCTGCAGAATATGAAGTTGCCTTTCCAGCAAATCGAGATGACCGCCGCTGATGTCGCCAAGGGCCATCCATTGCTCGTCTATGACATCGATGCCAATGCGTGCGGTCAGGCCACCGTCTTCTGCCGCTCTGGCAGAGAGCAAAATACCGTCCAGATCTTGATTAGCCAGTTCCAATAAATCATCTAGCGTCGCCTGTGTGTATAGACCAGGATAAATGTCTTCGCTATCGCCCCGGCCAAGCTCGCTGATGCCAATGGCCATGCCCGGCGCAAAAGAGAGCCGCTCTTGTTTTTCGGCCGCTTCGCTGCAGCGGGATAAGAGCCAGGCGCAGCTGGCGGCGCGCAAGACCGGAGAGCCGGCCGCATGATCACCTGAGAAGTAGATGGCCAGTCCAAACTGGCGAATCACGCTGAGATCGCCCCCGTAAAAGCCAGCGCTGCCGTATGCCATGCGGTGCAGGGACGCGATATAGGCCTGCATGCGGGACTCGTCCAGCGTATCGAGGTACCCCGGCAGGTGCTTGAGAGCGATGCACAAAATCGCGGTATCGTTGTAATGCTCTTCACTCTGATCTCCCGGATCGCGGGATTTGAGCAGATCGAGAGGTAACGCATTAACCCGATCTTTGAGTTTGGTCACCTCGTTGACCGAGGCGGAGGCGTCTTCGGTGATGGCATCCAGTTGCGCAACGGCGTCACTAATGTTGCTGGCGAGGCGCTGCCCCATTGGCCTTGTCAGCGCGTACACGGCAGTACTCAGCAGCACTGACAGCGCCACGAGACCCCAGATTAGGGTTTCGCGAGCCGCCCGCTGCTCCCGCAAATCTAGATACAGCTCGACCGTACCTGCAGAATTGCCATCAATCAGCACCACCTGCTGATGGGCTTCTCCCCCGGCGGGGATGACGCCTCGTGCCGCGAGTTCGGCGCCTTCAATATCCCATACCCGTGCAGCCGCGAAGAGGGTTTGGTCGGTATAAAACTGCAGCTCCGTCACTAATCCCAGTCGATTTCCAGCCGCCAACGCTGCTCCGGCCCGCGCAGCCAATTGCTGCACGGCCGCGCGTGCATGTTCGTTAAGCGTCGTGTTTTGAATCGATTGTGTGGATTGCGCGGCGACGATGACGAGCGTCAACGTGGCCATCAGACAGCAGCCCGCCGCAGCCAACGCCAGCTGTTGCGACAGGGGTTGGTTACGTAGCCGCTGTAAGAGCTGTTCCAAAGAGAATCTCCGGTGTACCCAAGATCAGTATAAACTGCCTATGCGCGGCTGTCGGGTGGCAGTCGCCCATCACCCCTGTGATTAATGAGAACGCACTTCGTGGTTGATCCGACACATGTGATTGTCTTGATGGTGCCCCTCGGCGCCACGCTCGACGTGAGTCGCGTGGCGGAGGTCGCGGTATCTGCTGGTGCCGAGATCGTCGCAACGCGCGCCGTGCCCGTGCCCATTACATTGGCTGATCGCCGGGCGGTCACTAACCTGCTGGTATATAGCGCCGATCCGGATGGGCTGTCGGCGCGACTCCGGGATCTCTCCGATCGATACGACGTGGATATTGCACTGCAGCCGCGTGCCGCTCGCTGTCAGACGTATGGACTAGCGGTGTTCGATATGGATTCGACTCTGATTGATTGCGAGGTCATTGATGAGCTGGCCGCCGCAGCGGGGGTGGGAGAGCAGGTCGCCGATATCACCGAACGCGCCATGCGGGGTGAGGTCGATTTTGATGAAAGTTTTCGGACGCGTCTCGCGCTGTTGGAGGGCCTCGATGCTGGTGCAGTCGATGCACTGGCCGAGCAGCTCCCCGTCAAGGAGGGCCTGCGCGAAATGACCACGACGCTAAAAGGTCGGGGCATCAAGCTGGCCATTTTTTCCGGTGGCTTTATCTCTATTGCCCGGCGTTTGCAGGCGGATTACGGATTTGACGAGGTGATCGCTAATACGCTCGAGGTACAGGCGGGAAAGGTGACTGGCAGGGTGGTGCCCCCGATTGTGAATCGTGAATATAAAGCGGAGGCGCTGCGGGCGCTGGCCAGCCGACTCGGTATTACCACTAATGCCTGCATCGCAGTAGGCGATGGGGCCAATGATCTGTCGATGATGGCGGAGGCCGGATTGGGCGTGGCTTTCCATGCCAAGCCGGCGGTGCGCGCGGCGAGCCCAATCGAGGTCACTCACTGCGGACTCGACGGGGTGTGTTACCTGCTGGGCAGTGAGGGAGAATTCGTCGGCGACTGAGCCAGCGGTGATGCCCACAGATCACGCCCTAAGGTATTATCGTGTTTTGGTTATGAGTTCCGACGATGGCAAACTTCTCCACAAATGAATTCAAGCCCGGCCTCAAGGTCATGCTCGATAACGAACCCTGCTCGATCCTTGAGAACGAGTTCGTCAAACCCGGTAAAGGGCAGGCCTTCAATCGCGTAAAACTCCGTAACCTTAAATCAGGACGGGTCTGGGAGCGGACTTTCAAGTCGGGCGACACCCTAGAAGGCGCCGATGTCATGGACATAGACCTCGAGTATTCCTACACCGACGGCGAGTTTTGGTACTTCATGGATCCTTCTAGCTACGAGCAGTATGGCGCGGATCGTGATGCCGTCGGCGAGTCAGAGAAATGGCTCAAGGAACAGGAGCGCTACGAAATCACACTCTACAATGGCTCGCCACTGGCGGTGACACCGCCCAATTTCATCGAGCTGGAGATCACTGAGACTGACCCGGGCTTAAAGGGTGATACGGCTCAGGGGGGCAGTAAGCCGGCGACGCTTGCGACCGGTGCCGTCGTGCGCGTACCGCTGTTCATCACCGAGGGTGAACTCATACGCATCGATACCCGGACCGGTGAGTACGTGAGTCGCGCCAGCAAAAGCTAACTATGAGCGATTGGCGGCCCTCGGCGTCTCAAGCGCGACTCGCCGCCCGGGCGGCGCTGATGAAGCAGGTCCGACATTTTTTTCATACACGCGGTGTGATGGAGGTAGAGACCCCGCTGCTCTGCCAGGGCACTGTGCCCGACCCCGGAATCGAGGTTTTCTCTGTTCCCCTGCAGGACGCTGATTCGCCGGATCGTTACCTGCAGACGTCTCCGGAATTTGCCATGAAGCGCTTGCTGGCGTCAGGTTCCGGGGACATTTTTCAGATCGCCAAGGCTTTTCGTCAGGAGGAACAAGGGCGCTATCACAACCCCGAGTTCACCTTGCTCGAGTGGTATCGCGTGGGTTGGGACCACGTGGCGTTGATCAATGAAGTGGCGGGTCTGGTCAGTGATGCCCTGGGTTGCGACGGCTGGCAGATCTGGCCCTACCGCGCATTGTTTATCGAGATCCTTGGCGTCGACCCGCTGGCTGAGGACGTCGATGCGACCCACTTGTTTGGCATCGCCGGCGCCAAGCTGGGTTCCATTCCCGATGGCCTCGACCGGGATGCGTTGCTGGATTTGCTGATGAGCCATTGTATCGAGCCTGCTATTCGCGACTGGGGAATGGTTTTTGTGACGGACTTTCCCCTCTCGCAGGCAGCACTTGCGCGGACCATAAAGGTCGCCAACACGGCGGTTGCCGCGCGCTTTGAGTGCTACGTGGCAGGCAAAGAGTTAGCCAATGGCTATTGGGAGCAATCTGACCCCGTTGCACTCGCCACTCAACTCGATGCCGAGAATGGCCGGAGGCGACAGCGTGGTCTGCCCGAGCGGTCTATCGATGAACGCCTGCTCGCGGCGCAGCGTCAGGGCCTCCCCGACTGCGCCGGGGTGGCGCTGGGCGTAGATCGTTTATTGGCGATGCAAGTGAGCGCGGACGCCCTGGCCGAGGTGATCAGTTTTGATTGGACCCGAGCCTGACGGCGGAGCATTGCTGTGCTGTGTCAGCGCTTACTCGCTGACTGCGATGACAGGGCCATAGAGGTCGATGAAGGCTTTGGGCGGCCGTTTTGGTAAGCCGGTAGAGATTTCAATACAGACGAACTCCAACGCACCTCGAAATACCGTATCGCCAGTTGCTTCACAAATGACCTGTAGGCGCCGGGTCATCTTCATTCTGCCTGCCCAGTCGGTAATCCAGGTGCCCACCCACAAGGTGTCTCCTGCCCGCGTGGCTTTATGATAATCGTATTCGGCGTGGGTCAGCGCCATGGCGCGATCGAGCCGCTGATAGTCTTCCGGCCCTAAACCGAGTGCCGTGGTATGCGCCCAGGCGGCGTCCATACACCACTCCACATAATGCGTGTTGCGGGTATGGGCGAGGGCGTCGATGTGTTGGTCTTGCACCACCACCTCCAGCGTGAACGGGTTGTCGTAGTCCCAGTTCAGATGCTTCATGCGGTGGCAGGGGTGGTTACGCGTGGCTGGGCGATCATCAGGTACCCGAATATCACCGCCAGCACGGGGCAAATCAGATTAAACAGTGCATAGGGCGCATAGTCGAAGGTGGCCACGCCCAATGTCGCCGCCATGAAAGCACCACAGGTGTTCCAGGGGACCAATACCGAAGTCAGCGTGGCCGAGTCTTCCAAGGTTCTTGAGAGACTGAGCCGGCTGAGCCCGCGGTCGTCGTAGGCAGGAATAAACAGTCTTCCGGGCAAGGTGATGGCTAGAAACTGATCGGCGGCGAGTACGTTGGTGATGAAGCCACCGCAGACCGTGGCCAGTATGAGATCGCCGGTTCGTTTGACGCCTCTGAGGACCTGATCAAGCAGCTGTCTCAGGATGCCCGTGCTGTCGAGCATACCGCCGAAGGTCATGGCGGTCAGGATCAGAAAGAGCGTGTTCAGCATGCTTGCCAGACCACCTTTATCAAGGAGTTTGCTGAGCTCCCCGATTCCTTCGGGAGACTGGTAGCCGGAAAACAGCGCGATCCATAGCCCCTGTAACAACGGCGCGGGTGATTCCGGATGCGTCGCCAGCGCGAGTGGGCGCACGACATCAGGCTGGAAAAACGCGGCGAACAGCGTGCCGAAGAGGGTGCAGATCAGGATGGCGGGGTAGGCGGGAATTCGCCAGTAAATGAGCGCCAACATCAGGATCAACGGTGAGAGCACCCAGGGCGAAATCATAAACTGGCTCGCCAACGCCGAACGAATCTCGGCGATATTTTCTGGGGTTGCGGCGCCCTCGCTGCCAATCAAGGCGAAGACAGCCAGCGCGATCATAAATGCGGGTAGGGTCGTCCACAGCATATTTTTAATGTGCTCGAAAAGATCGACGCCCACGGCGGCTGCGGCCAGATTGGTGGTATCTGAGAGAGGCGACAGTTTGTCGCCAAAGTAGGCGCCGGAAATGATGGTGCCCGCGGTGATGGCGGGAGACAGGTTGTAGGAGTTGGCAATACCCATTAAACCAATGCCCAGCGTGCCTGCTACCGTCCAGGAGCTTCCCAGACTCAGTGAGGCCAGGGCACAAATGAGTGCAGAGGCCGCGTAAAAGACGCCGGGATCCAGCAGCTGAACGCCGTAGTAAATCATGCCCGGCACGGTGCCACTGATGATCCAGCTGCCGATGAGTGCGCCCACACAAAGTAGGATCATCATGGGCATGATCGAAACGGTGATGGCGGCCACCATGCCGTCCTGAATTGCCTGCCAGCTCATGCCTCGACGCCAGCCCACCAGCATCGTGGCGGCTGAAGCAACAATCAGTGCGACTTGATTGGGGCCGTAGGACGCGTCCGAGCCAAACAGCGCCACCGAGGTGGAGAGGAGGACAACCAGCAGTGCAATCGGAGCAAGGGACAACAGCATAGGCAGCAGATCAGGCCGGGCGATATCCCGGCTTGGTCATCGTGATTTGGTAGGTGCCAATAATGCGCTCGCGGAAGCCGCCCTCGCAATAGCTGAGATAATACCGCCACATGCGAATGAAGCGATCGTCAAAGCCCATCCCCTGAACGCTATCGAGCTTGTTGAGAAAGCCCTCGTGCCAGGCGTTCAGCGTGTCGGCATAGTCCTGAGTGATATCGCGGAGATTGCTCATTTGCATATCCGTCATACGTGACAGCGCATCGCTAATCACCGTCAGCGAGGGCAGGCAGCCGCCGGGAAAGATATACCGCTTGATGAAATCCACCGAGTTCCTGGCCTGCTCGTAGCGCTGCTCAGTCATCGTAATGGCCTGAATCACTGCCTTACCGTGGGGTTTGAGCAAATGGCTGATGGTGCGGAAATAGGTGTCGTAGAATTGGTGCCCGACGGCTTCAATCATCTCGATCGACACCAGCTTGTCGAACTGCCCTGTTAGGTCGCGATAATCATCAGACAGAACCGTAATGCGATCCTGCAGTCCGCGCGCTGTCACCGCATTGACGGTGTAATCAAACTGCTCACGGGAGATGGTGGTGGTGGTAACGCGACAGCCGTAGTGCTCGGCCGCGTAGATGGCCATGCCGCCCCAGCCTGTGCCAATTTCAATCAGGTGGTCTTCCGGTTTGAGCTCCAGGTCCTCACAGATCAGATGCAGCTTATGCTGCGCAGCGGAAGCCAGATCACTATCGGGCGTGGGGAACACTGCCGAGGAGTACATCATGCTCGGATCGAGAAATAGCGAGAAGAAATCATTGCCGAGGTCGTAATGCGCTGAAATATTTTCCCGCGACCGGGCGGTGGTATTGCGGCGCGCCCAATGGTTCATTTTCAGCGCCAGACGTGTAATAAAGTTCTGTTTGTCGGACATGGCCTCCAGCATCGACAGATTGGCGCTGAAGGCGCGTGTGACGGCCGTGAGATCGGGGCTACTCCACAGGCCTTCGATAAAGGTCTCGCCGGCGGCGATGCTGCCGCCGGTGAGCACCCGGCGATACAAATCGCTGTCGTGAACATGCACTTCGGCGTGGGGCGCTGTCGGGTCTTCGGTGGAGCCAAATACCAGTGTCTCGCCGTTTTCGGTAAAGGTCAGCGACCCAGTCTGCAGTTTTGCCAGCACTTTGAGCATGATGGTACGCGCCAAGCCGCCCGGCTTTTCCTGAAAAAGCATTGGCAGCTTGGAGATATTTTTGACGCTGGATTCGCTCATGCAGACCCTCTGTTTAATGCTTTGTGGACTCGACGATTACGCTAATGAGATCGCTTCGGATGAGAATGCAGGCCGACGCCTTTTAAAAGCAGGCGCAAGGCCTCCCAATAGATACCCGCTGCGACTTTCACTGTCATCAGCGGGTAAGCGAGTACCGCGCGCCGGGCGCTTCGGGCATCGAGGGGCTCGGCTGTGAGCGACAGCACCGCGTCAAAAATGCGCTGACCCTCTTCAAACAGGGCAATCTGGATCTGTAAATCATCACCCGGAGCATTGCTGTACCAGCGATAGATCAGGTTCATGGGATTAAACGGCGACACATGCAGTGCTTTATTGAACTCTGTTGCCAGAGGGGCATCGTCGCTCGGGGCCGGCAGCACATAGCTGTGGCGTTCCCCCCAGGGTGTATTGGTTACCTCGGCAACGACATACTCCAGCCGTCCTCCGGGTGCGTCATAGCAGTAATATACGGCGATGGGGTTGTTCTGATAGCCGAAATAACGCCAGTTAGCGAGCAGATAAATTGGCCCGGTTTGCTTGTACCCTGTTTCTTCAAGGATTCTGTGGCGGACTGCATCTGCCAGCGGTATATCCTCAGCGCCAAGAAAATCACTCCGCAGAAAGCGTGCGGGCGCCCAGCGTTTCGTGGACCACAGTGGCAGGCGCGCGGTCAGCTCGGGGAGTGTCTCGAGTTCGACAAACGGCATGAACACCTTGTAGGTGAAGACATGTCGTTTGGGTAAATAGCGGGCGTGGCGCAGCGTGCCCGAGTACAGCCTTGCGCTCACGCCGCCATTTGGCGAGCCGCACACAGACTCTCGGCAACCCGGAGCCCGCTGCTCAGCCCGTCCTCGTGGAAACCGTTTTGCCAATAGGCGCCGCAAAACCATGTGCCGTTTTGTCCATTGATGTCGCCCCATCGCTGTTGGGCTTGCATGCCCGCCAGTGTGAACTGTGGGTGCGCATAATTGAAGCGGCCGAGAATGTGGTGTGGGTTGATCGAGGCGGTGTCATTGAGCGTGACACAGAATGTTTCGGGCGCGCTGAGGCCTTGTAATATGTTCATATTATAGGTCACGGTGGCGCGGCCACTGCCTGGCTTGAGGCGGTAGTTCCAGCTCGACCAGGCGCGCTGAGTTTTAGGCAGCAGGCGCGTATCGGTATGCAGAATGACCTCGTTATCCCGATAGGGGAGCGCTCCCAGAACCGATTTTTCCGAGTCTGTGGGGTCACCGAGCATGCTGAGTGCGTCGTTCGAATGGGTGGCAATCACCACTTCATCAAATTCGCGCTGGAGTCCATTAGTGAACTGCACCAATACCGGTTTGCCCGGTGGGCGTAAAATTTTGTCGACGCGCATTCGCGTACGAATTGTATTTGAAAAGCGCTGGGTCAGCGGGGCGAGGTATTCGCGGCTACCTCCCTCTACAACCCGCCACTGGGGTCGATCTTTGAGTGAGAGCAGGCCATGGTTACTAAAAAAGCGAATAAAAAACGCCACAGGGAAATCCTGCGCGTCTTCAAAATCGGCTGACCAGATCGCCGACGTCATGGCGAGCAGGTAGGTCCGACTGAAATGCTGGCTAAAACCATGGCGCTGGAGATACTCTCCCAGCGTCTCATCTTGCGGTAGCTGACCACTGTCGAGGTCAGCGAGCGCGAGCTTATTGAAGCGCAGGATTTCGCGCACCATGCCCAGAAAGCTCGGTGAGAGCAAATTGCCCCGCTGAGCAAAGAGCGTGTTGAGGTTGTTACCCGCATACTCCAGACCGCTGATTTCATCACAAACCGAGAATCCCATTGAGGTCGGCTTGCTCGCCACCCCCAGCTCCTGAAAGAGCTTGATCATGTTGGGGTAATTACGGTCGTTATAGACGATGAAACCGGTGTCGACAGCAAACCGCCGCGTGCCAATTTGCACGTCGTAGGTCGCGGTGTGACCACCGATGCGATCCCGGGCTTCAAAAACGTCGACGTGATGGCCGCGTTTCACAAGCTGGTAGGCGCATCCCAGCCCGGAGATGCCCGCCCCAATGACTGCAATGTTCACTGTTGGTAGACCTCCGGACATCGGAAGACAGAGTAGGTTTTAGCTGTTACGGGAAGGAGGGGAGGCCGGATCAAAGGCGTTTCGGCCCTGAATCAGCCCCAAATCCTACTGTCATGCGGGTCACTCAGTGTGTATCCTGTCGTTTCTGAATGAAGGTTTTACCCATGGCGAATAGAAAAGACGCAAGCGGCTCGCCTGCGGCAAACGGTGGCGCAAAGTGGAATGCGCCGACCGGACGTCGAACGGATGAGTGGAGCCAAGCGCTTGTTTTGGTGGGAGAGAGCCAGGACCGGGGGGCGTTTACGCGTTTTTTCCGCCACTTTGCGCCGTTGATCAAAGCTTTTGCCCTGTCGGGTTCGAGCCTGTCTGCTGCCCATGCCGATGAGTTGGTGCAGGAGGTGATGCTCAAGGTATGGCAAAAGGCGGGAGGCTTTAATCCGGAAAAAGCGGCGGCCTCGACGTGGGTGTACACCATCGCGCGAAACTGCCGGACCGATATGTTCCGCCGACTGCAAAAATTTGACACTCAGCTTGCTGCGGATGACTTTGAACTGGAAAGCGAGGAAGAAGAGTCCTTTGTGGTATTGCATACCCGGCGCGGTGCCGAGCGAGTGCGCGAACTGATGGGCGAATTACCGCCGGATCAGGCGCAGATTCTGGCCAAAGTGTATATGGAAGGTAAATCTCACTCCGAGGCTGCGGCAGAGCTCGATCTGCCTCTGGGCACGGTTAAATCGAGGGTGCGCCTTGCGATCCAGAAGCTACAGGGCATGATGGAAGCGTGATGCCGACAAAAAGTCCCCAGAAAGTCACAAGTTTATTGGTGTTGGGGAGTAAACCGTTTGAGCACGACCCTCGTAACGTTCACGTATACGAAAGTAGTTTGGATTAGATAACCATGGTTCATCATCATCCCCCAACAGAGTTTTTGATGGAGTACGCCGCTGGCGCGCTGCCCGTCGCCCAGTCCGCGTGTGTGGCGGCTCACCTGAGTTATTGCCAGCGGTGTCGTCAGATGGTGGAGAGACTCGAGGATATTGGGGGTGCTCATTTTGAGCGGCTCGACCCGCAACCGGTAGGAGATTCCTTACTGGAGCGTGTGTTGTCGCGGCTTGATGACCCCCAGCCCCTGCGCTATGCGCCCAGTGAAGCGTCCGATACCCGGCTTCCTGGGTTGCTCGATCGCCTGATCAATGGCGACTACGCTGATCTGGTCTGGAAGCGTGTGACGCAGTCCCTGAGCGTCAGTTATTTGAAAACCGGCGACCCGAATCACGAGTTTGCGCTATATCGCATCGCTGAGGGTGGCCGCATTCCTGAGCATACCCATGGCGGACGAGAGATGACGCTGGTGCTACATGGTGGTTTTGCCGATGAGAGCGGTGAGTATCATCAGGGCGATTTCATTGTTCGGGAGGGGTGGGACAAGCACACTCCGGTCGCACTAGAAGGTGAAGAGTGTATCTGTTTGGCGGTGATGGATGCGCCCCTGCAGTTCACTCGGCTGCGACACCGCTGGCTCAACCCACTGCTGAAGCTACACGCGGGCTGATTGTTCACCGACTCGTCTCCAGCGGCGCTGTGAGGGCTTCAGCTTCAGCCGAGCAACCGCCCATTTAGATCAGCCGACTGGAAATCCAATAATACTGGGATCACGGTGATCCCATAGAAACCAGGCGACCCCCACTATGCAGCTAGTCATACCCCGTGAAACCCAGCCGGGTGAAAATCGCGTCTCGGCCACCGCCGAGACGGTCAAAAAGTTAGTGCGGCTTGGTGCCGACGTTGTGATTGAATCAGGTGCGGGCACAGGTGCCGGCATCAGTGACGCAGCCTACGAGGCAGCGGGTGCCAGCATCAGCGCTGATCGCTCTGCGCTTCTCGGTGGCGCAGATATGGTGCTGCGGTTGCGAAAGCCGGAGATAGACGAGATCAGCGGGCTCAAAGCGGGTTGTATTCACGTGTCTTACCTCGACCCTTTTAATGAAAAAGATTTGATCAAAGCCTTCGCGAGCCAGAGCGTGACGGCGGTGAGCATGGAAATGATTCCTCGCTCGACCCGCAGCCAAAAGATGGATGCACTGAGTTCGCAAGCCAACCTGGCTGGATACGTGGCGGTGATGCTTGCGGCGAATCACATGCCGCGCATCATGCCCATGATGATGACCCCCGCAGGCACATTAAAGCCTGCCAAGGTCTTTATTATTGGTGCCGGTGTGGCAGGCCTCCAGGCGATCGCGACCGCTAAGCGACTGGGTGCGAGGGTCACAGCATTTGATACGCGCCCAGTGGTGGCGGAGCAGGTTGAATCACTCGGCGCCAAGTTCCTCGAGATTGATCTCGGTGATACCGGTCAAACGGCCGACGGTTACGCCAAGGAGTTGACCCCCGAGCAAGTCGAGATCCAGCGACAGGCGCAAAAGGCGGTGATTGCCGAGTCTGATGTGGTGATTACGACCGCGCAGGTCTTCGGCCGCAAGCCCCCTGTGCTGGTGACCGCAGATATGGTCGAAGGCATGGCACCGGGCTCTGTCGTGGTCGATATGGCGGCCGAGACCGGCGGTAATGTCGAAGGCTCAGCCCCCGACGCAGTGGTCGATGTGAATGGTGTGACGATTGTCGGCACCGCTAACCTCGCCAACTTGGCGCCCGGCGATGCCACCCAGATGTACGCAAGCAACATGTTTAACCTTGTAGAGGACACCTGGGATACCGAGGCCAAGCAATTCGTGCTCGACCTTGAGAACGATATTTTACCGGGCTGTGTCATCACCCACGGCGGTGCAATCGTGCACCCGACCATTAAAGAAATCATTGAGGGGGGCAACTGATATGTCCGGTGCAGAGTATTTGCTGTTTATCCTGATGCTGTCGATCTTCCTCGGCTTTGAATTGATCAATAAAGTTCCCGCTACGTTGCATACACCATTGATGTCAGGTGCCAATGCCATTTCAGGGATTACCGTAGTCGGTGCTGTGGCACTGGCGGGTACCGGCAGCGAAAATATGGCCATGTGGCTAGGTGTCGGTGCCGTGACGCTGGCCAGCATTAACGTGGTGGGTGGTTACATGGTGACCGACCGCATGCTCGGCTTCTTCAAGAAGAAGGAGGACTGATCATGACGACTGAACTA
>NYTG01000087.1 GCA_002683395.1 Halieaceae bacterium
CGATCGACCTTGGAAGGGTCCTTGCCCGAGAAAGCTCCACCTCCATGGCGCGCCATGGAGGTGGAGCTTTCTCGGGCAAGGACCCTTCCAAGGTCGATCGCTCAGCGGCCTATGCCGGGCGTTACGTCGCCAAGAATATTGTTGCAGCGGGCCTAGCCCGCCGCTGTGAGGTACAGGTGTCCTACGCTATTGGCGTCGCGGAACCCACCTCAATTTCAGTCAACACTTTCGGTACAGCCACCCTTGCCGATGACGCGATCGTTGCACTGATTCGCGAGCACTTTGATCTGCGGCCAAAAGGTCTTATCAATATGCTCGATCTGAAGCGCCCTATTTACCGTACTACCGCCGCGTATGGCCATTTTGGTCGTTCGGGTGACAGCTTTACCTGGGAGCGCACCGACAGGGCCGAAGCCCTTCGCGCGGCCGCCGGGCTTTAACCCTCAGACTCCAAGAGAGACCACATTATGAACACTGCTGTTGAACAAAGCGTTTTTGCCGACTACAAAGTCGCGGACATCCATCTGGCCGACTGGGGCCGAAGGGAACTGGAGATCGCTGAGAGCGAGATGCCCGCGCTGATAGCCCTGCGAGAGCAATACCGGGATGCACAACCGCTAGCCGGTGCAAAAATTCTTGGCTGCATCCATATGACGATCCAGACCGGTGTTCTGATCGAAACGCTGGTAGCGTTGGGCGCAGAAGTGCGCTGGTCTTCGTGCAATATTTTCTCGACTCAGGATCACGCCGCAGCGGCCATTGCCGCAGCCGGCATTCCCGTTTTTGCCTGGAAAGGCGAGACAGAGGAAGAGTATGAGTGGTGTATTGAGCAAACCATTCTCGAGGACGGCAAGCCTTGGGACGCCAATATGGTGCTCGATGACGGTGGCGACCTGACCGCCATGCTGCATGAGCAGTACCCCGAGATGCTCGAGCGCATACACGGCATTACTGAAGAAACCACTACGGGCGTGCATCGCCTCTACGACATGCTCGCCAATGGCGAATTGAAGGTGCCGGCGATTAACGTCAACGACGCGGTGACCAAATCCAAAAACGACAACAAGTACGGCTGTCGACACAGTCTGAACGACGCCATCAAGCGCGGGCTCGATCATCTGTTGGCAGGGAAGCGAGCGCTGGTGATTGGCTATGGCGATGTCGGAAAAGGGTCCGCCCAGTCTCTCCGGCAGGAAGGCATGATCGTACGAGTCACTGAATGCGATCCAATCTGCGCCATGCAGGCCTGTATGGATGGCTTCGAAGTTGTCTCGCCGTTTATCGACGGCGTGGACGACGGCTCTGACAGCTGTATCAATACAGACCTGTTGGGCACCACCGACATGCTGGTCACCGCCACGGGTAATTTCAATGTTTGCTCAGCACCCATGCTGCGGGCGCTGAAGTGCAGCGCCGTGGTATGCAATATCGGACACTTCGATAACGAGATTGATACCGCCTACATGCGCGCCGAGTGGCAGTGGGAAGAAATCAAACCCCAGGTGCATAAAGTGGTCCGAGATGCCGCCAGCAACGATCACTTATTGCTACTCTCAGAGGGTCGACTAGTGAACCTAGGCAATGCAACCGGGCATCCCTCGCGTATCATGGACGGCTCATTCGCCAACCAAGTATTGGCACAGATCCACCTGTATGAGAAACGATTTGCCGATCTATCCGGCGACGCACGGCAGGATGCGATCACAGTCGAGGTGCTTCCCAAGCAGCTCGACGAACAGGTCGCCGCGTTCATGGTAGAGGGCTTTGGTGGTGTGATGACCAAACTGACGCCCAAGCAGGCGGACTATATCGGCGTGGGTGCCGACGGCCCCTTCAAAACCGACAGCTATAAGTACTGAGGCTTTTGCGGACGGGTGCGTATCACTCGACTTTTTACTGACCAGCCCCTCGCGTCGGGCACCCGGGTGCTACTGGAAGGTGGTGCTGCAAAACACCTTGGGCGCGCGCTTCGGGCACGCATCGGAGATGCCGTCTGCCTGTTCAATGGCGACGGCCGCGAGTTTGCAGCGGCGGTCACCGGTATTGATAAACAGACCGTGTCTCTCGAGGTAGGAACAGCCTCCGCGCCCGATACCGAGTCGCGTATTCACACCACGCTGGGCCTTTGCCTGAGCAAAGGCGATCGATTTGACTGGGCCATACAAAAGGCCACCGAGCTGGGTATCGGCGCTATCGCCCCTCTCTATAGCGATCGCGTTGACTTTACTATTCCGGCAGATCGGATGGAAAAGCGCGTCGCCCACTGGCAACAGGTTGTTATCAGTGCCTGTGAGCAATGTGGGAGAGTCAGGGTGCCTGCTGTCGCGACGCCACAGCCATTGGAGAAATGGGTCGAAGCGGCGGTGGCCGACCAAAAATGGGTGCTGCACTGCGGCGATGGTGACACGCGTGTCCCCAAGGCGGTTCCTGCCCGAGTGGCACTATTGATTGGCCCCGAGGGAGGGCTAGCCGATGAGGAAATGACGGCCGCTAGGGGACATGGTTTTGACGTGTTGCAGCTGGGTCCGCGAGTGCTGCGCACCGAAACCGCACCGGTCGTAGCGCTGTCAGTGCTGGGCGCACACTGGGGAGACATCCCGCTTTAGCAGATGCTATTAAAGCACTTCAACCGCAGCAATCAGCGACCGGACTACTTATCATGTTGCGCCCGGACCCACTCAAGCCAGCTCGCGGCGGCGTTCAGATAGTGACTGGTGCGCGGCGAGTGGAAGATCTCAAAGGCGTGCTGAGCGCGCGGCAATTCTGCATAAACTAAGGGTGTGGTTGTGAGGGGACTGAATTCCGCGACGAACCGCCTAACCTCCTCAACCCAGACCAGAGAATCATGGGTGCCCTGCACAATGCAGAAAGGGGGGGCGCCCTTTGCAACCCCAGTGCGATGAATCCAGGAAATGGGCGATCCATCCTCAAAGACCGTCGGGGCCGCCTCGCGAGTCTGCTGAATAATGCGCCGCGAAATGAAGCCATCCATGCGATCCTGTTGGCGAATGCCATGGCGGTTAGTGAAGTCGACCACCGGATACAGAGCCAATACGCCCTGAACCGCTGTGTCGGCACCCTCAAAACCCGCTTGCCAGTCTGCATGACCGGGAGAGAGCCCCGCGAGCAGTGACAGGTGGCCCCCGGCTGAGCCGCCGGTAATCACCACAAAATCGGGATCACCGCCATATTCTGCAATATTGGCTTTGACCCAGGCGATGGCTTTTTTGACGTCGATGATCTGAGCCGGGTACGCGTTTTTGGGTGCGAGCCGGTAATTAATAGACACGCCAACCCAGCCCATTTCAACCATTCGATGCAATAAAGGCTGCGCCTGTTCGGACTTATGTCCCATCATCCAAGCACCACCATGTACCTGAAGCAGCACAGGCCGCCGCTCACTTTTCGTCACCGGAAGGTACACGTCCAGCCGCCCGCGTTTACCGGTGGTGGAATAACTCAGATTCCGCACATAGCGCACCCCGGGGCGTCGAAATCGAAATGGCCATAACCACTCACGGCTGAAGATCTGATGTTCAAGCCTGGCGCGTCGTGCCTCAGGAATATCCGTCAAAAAATGCGGGCCCAGCGCGACCCGCAACGCACGACTAAAAGCCACGCCGGCATCGAATCCATCCCTGAGCACCCACGCCAAAAGCCCCCAAGTGCCCAAAAAAGCTGACAGCCCCCATGCAAATCCCGGGCTATCTGTGCCGATCAATACCACCCATAGCGCAACGAAGATCGCCTGCAGACCGATGCACCAAATTGCCAACTCTCCGGTTAACCAGCCGCAGAGAAACCAGAGCCAGACTGCCCAGCCAATGCGCCGAACCTGCAATACCGCAGAGACCGCAAAAAACAGGCTCAGGCAGGCGACGACGACAAAAAGATGGTCCATAACGTGTTCCAAAAAGTCCCAAAATACCCTGCTTTTCGGGCGGGAGGAGGTTGCGGGGATGGGCTCTGGATCGCAAGATATCAGGCCCTTCTCCGAGAGGACCTCAACATGAGCCTCAAGCTCGGTGTAGTGATGGATCCCATTGGATCGATTCACTACAAAAAAGATACCACGCTTGCGCTTCTTTGGGCGGCGCAGGACCGCGGGTGGTCACTATTTTACATTGAGCCCGATGGGCTGTATCTCGATGGCAAGACGCCCATGGCAGCGGGGCAAGGACTGACTGTCCATCGAGATCCGGAGCACTGGTGCGACCTGGCAGAGGCGACCTCGATACCGCTCGCCGAGTGCAATGTGCTGTTGATGCGAAAAGACCCGCCGTTCGATATGGAATACATTTACGCTACCTACCTGCTGGAACGTGCTGAGCAGCAGGGCGCGCTAGTCGTTAACCGATGCCAGAGTCTCAGAGATTGCAATGAGAAGCTGTTTGCCACTGAATTCCCTGAGTGCTGCCCGCCACTCCTGGTCAGCCGAAATATGGCCAACCTGAGGTCATTTCATGCGCAATACGGAGACGTGATATTCAAACCTCTGGATGGGATGGGCGGCAGTGCGATTTTTCGCGCTCGGCAAGATGATCCCAATGTCAGTGTGATTCTGGAAACACTGACCCAGTCAGGCAATCAGACCATCATGGCGCAGCAGTATCTGCCAGCAATCAACGACGGGGACAAACGCATTCTGATGATCAATGGCGAAGCCGTGCCCTGGTGTCTGGCCCGAGTGCCTCTGGCGGGAGAGAGCCGCGGCAACCTAGCGGCCGGCGGGTCAGGGCGAGTCCAGCCCCTGTCAGAGCGAGATCAGTGGATTGCGGCGCAAATCGGGCCCACACTAAAAGCGCGCGGTCTGTATTTTGTGGGTCTCGACATCATTGGCGACTACCTCACCGAGATTAACGTGACCAGTCCTACCTGCCTCCGGGAGATCGAAGCAGAATCGGGGCTCGACATTGCCGGACAGCTGCTCGACAGCCTCCCTGTCGGAGGGCCCTCATCCTGAATGACGCCACGCCTATGGCCCAGATAACCACTCCCACAGGCTTGCCACCGGCATTTGTCCTGTCGCTTGGCCTGCATTTAGTGGTGATCTTCGGATTTCTCATTTCGCCTGCCGGAGACTCTGCGGTGCAGGTGGCTAATCGCGCCGTCACCGTGTTGCTTGCACCGACGCAGCAGGCACCGAAGCGCGCATTGGCCGATGCCGCAGCGCATCAGCAGGGCGCTGAACCAGAACGTTTGGCCAACAGGCCACCCAGTCAGCCTTCTGAGCTACCAACACTAACCACTGCCTCTGCATCCATCAGCACGCGACAGACCGGGCTAACGATGACGTCCCTTGCCGCTCGTTCTGCCCACCCCACGGTAGCCGCGCAAGCGGCACTGGATGCGGAGTACCTGCGACAGTGGCAAGCCGGTATCGAGCGTTTTGGCAATGCCTACTATCGAGGTCTCGCACTGCGACACGGCGACGGCGACGTGCGGCTTCGCGTTACGGTGCGCGCCGATGGCAGACTACTCAAGATTGATCTGCTGGGTAGCTCTGGTACCGATGCCCTCGACCGCGCTGCCATTGATACGGTAGAAAAGCTGGCGCCCTTTGCCCCTTTCCCACCCGCATTGGCGGGCGAGGAATCAGAGCTCGCCATTGTCCGCACCTGGCAGTTCCGGCACTGACCGGCAGCGAAAAAATGCCCGCCGAAGTGAGCAACCAGATCGACAGCCCGCCATCGCTCCGCGGCCACTTTTTGATTGCCACGCCTGTCATCGGCAGTGGTTTTTTTAATCGTTCGCTCACCTATCTTTGCGATCACAATACAGAAGGGGCGATGGGTATTGTCGTCAACCAAAGTCTCAATATCAGCCTATCCGATATGCTGGGCCATCTCGATATTGAAGCCATCCCAGAATGCCCCGACACGCCCATCCTTGCCGGCGGGCCCGTGGCAACGGACCACGGCTTCGTCCTGCACCATGGGGATCCCGGCTGGGAGGGCAGTCACGCTGTCACCGAGACAATCAGTCTTACCGGCTCCCGAGATATACTGTGTGCCATTGCGGCAGGTAACGGCCCAAAAGAGTATTTAGTGGCACTCGGCTATGCAGGCTGGGCTGCTGGCCAACTGGAAGCGGAGATGGCAGAGAACAGCTGGCTCACGGTCCCGGCACACCTCGACATTCTATTTGCAAGCGCTATTGAGGATCGGCTAGCCGCAGCGGGGCGACAGCTGGGTATCGATGTCGACCTTTTGAGCGCTGAGGCAGGTCACGCCTGATTATGGCTCAACACGAAACGGTGATCGCAATAGATTACGGCCTGCGCAATATGGGCGTGGCAGTGGGCAACACCCTCTCCTGCACGGCACAGCCTCTGGCGGTGATCGGCGCTCGAGACGGGGTGCCGGAATGGGAGACGCTGGCTACCCTGATAGCTGAGTGGCAGCCTGCTCGGGTGATCGTGGGTCACCCCATCAATATGGATGGCTCGGAAAGCGAGATCAGCCAAAGAGCGACCCGGTTTGCCCGTCAGGTAGGCGGCCGCTTCAACCTGCCGGTGACGCTAGTGGACGAGCGACTATCGAGTCGAGAAGCAAAGTCCAATGCGCTGGCTGCGGGGCACCGGGGAGATTTTGCAGCAGACCCGATCGATGATCAGGCTGCGGCCATCATTCTCGCTACCTGGCTCAGCGACCAGTAGGCCTCAGGCAGTAATACTGTCGGGTTGCCGCGCTTTCTCGCGCGCTTCCTCTGCCGTGATAATGCGCTTCTCGACCAGCATCTGCAGACACTGGTCCATCGTCTGCATACCAATGGCCTGACCAGTCTGAATGGCCGAGTACATTTGTGCCACTTTGTCCTCGCGAATAAGATTTCGGATCGCCGACGTCCCGCGCATGATCTCGTGGGCAGCAACACGACCCCCTCCTTTTTTCTTGAGGAGCGTCTGTGAAATGACGGCCTGTAGTGACTCAGATAGCATCGAGCGCACCATGGCTTTCTCTGCCGCAGGGAATACATCGATCACACGGTCGATCGTCTTGGCCGCAGAGGTTGTGTGGAGCGTGCCAAAAACAAGATGCCCCGTCTCGGCGGCGGTCAAAGCAAGACGGATTGTCTCAAGGTCACGCATCTCGCCCACCAGAATAATGTCGGGATCCTCGCGCAAAGCCGAGCGCAACGCTTCAGAGAAACCCAGCGTGTCGCGGTGGACTTCTCGCTGATTCACCAGGCACCGCTTGCTCTCATGGACAAACTCGATAGGATCCTCAATCGTGAGGATATGGTCGTACCGGTTGTCGTTAACGAAATCGACCATCGCCGCGAGGGTCGTCGATTTACCCGAGCCAGTTGGTCCGGTGACCAAAACCAGACCTCGGGGCAGCATGGAGATATCCCGGAACACCTGTCCCATGCCAAGCTGATCCATCGACAGCACCTCCGAAGGAATCGATCGGAATACCGCTCCTGCACCGCGATTGTGATTAAAGGCGTTAACCCGAAAGCGGGCCACATTGGGCACTTCGAAGGAAAAATCCGTCTCGAGAAACTCTTCGAAGTCCTTGCGCTGCCGGTCATTCATGATGTCGTAGATCAACGCCTGCACCCCAGCGTGATCCTGAGCCGGCACGTTGACGCGTCGAACGTCGCCATCGACCCGAATCATGGGCGGCAAGCCTGCGGAGAGGTGGAGGTCGGAAGCGCCCTGCTGGACGCTGAAAGCGAGTAGTTCAGTGATATCCATGTCAAAGTCTCCGCGGTTGTCGGACTAGCACATGGTGGATCAACTTCCTTATGATGCCATCATGACACCTACAGAACTTGAACGTAATATATCAGAAGTCGATCGCCGAATTCGGGCGGCTGAGCGCGTTGCGGGGCGATCGGCGGGATCGGTTTCCTTGCTGGCGGTGAGTAAAACCAAGCCTTCTGAAGTCGTTCGCCAGGCCCATCGGCTGGGTCTCAACGCATTTGGTGAAAATTACGCACAGGAAATGGCCGAAAAAGCCGCCGCACTCGCCGACCTGCCCCTTTGCTGGCACTTCATAGGCCCAATACAAAGCAACAAGACGGCGCTGATTGCCGAGGTCAGCGACTGGGTCCACAGCCTGGACCGACTCAAAGTAGCGCGACGGCTTAGTGAGCAACGACCGGCCGAGAAAGGACCATTAAATGTGCTGATACAGGTCAAAACATCGGACGAGGACAGCAAATCGGGTGTGCTACCGGAGGCCGTGCCGGAGCTGGTCGCGGCTATCACCGAACTCCCCGGCCTGGCCCTGCGCGGATTGATGACCATCCCCGCGCCCGCTACCAACCCCACCCTGCAGCGCGGTCCCTTTCGGCAGCTCCGCGAACTGATGGGTCAGCTGTCAATCACCCTGCCTCAACTCAACATTCTCTCAATGGGCATGTCAGCGGACCTGGAAGCGGCGGTTGCCGAAGGCGCGCATATGGTACGTATTGGCACAGATATTTTTGGCGCGCGGTATAATCAGGTTCGTTCGTGACGGACAAGCGCCATCCCATGTCAGCAAAAATGGCACCTCACATAGCCTTTCTGGGTGCGGGCAATATGGCCAGCGCCATGATCAGCGGTCTTATCGCCGAAGGCTTCTCGCCCAACCAGCTGCGCGCCAGCGACCCCAGCGAGGCCGCGTTGGCACGTCTGCAGGAATACGGCTTAACCCGCTTGGGCACCACTCCGGATGAAATATTCGAGGGCGCCGATCTGACCGTAGCGGCCGTCAAACCACAAATTATTCCGAGCGCGTTGGCGTCGATAAAAGGGCAGCTAGGTCCCGACTCCGCGCTGCTCTCAATAGCCGCCGGTATTCCTATTGCTTCATTACAGTCCCATGTGGGTCCCGACGTATCAGTGATTCGCTGCATGCCCAATACGCCCGCCATGATCGGTTTGGGTGCCAGCGCATTATTTGCCGCAGACACCGTCAGTGCGTCCCAGCGGTCATTGGCAGAGCAGGTCACGAATGCAGCGGGCACAACCGTCTGGGTGGCTAGCGAAGCGCTCCTTGACGCCGTAACCGCCGTGTCCGGAAGCGGCCCCGCCTATTTTTTTGCGCTCATTGAAGCCATCGCCCGAGCGGGAACTGAGCTGGGCTTGGATGAGGATATCTCAATGGCGCTGACCATACAGACGGCCTTGGGTGCTGCAGCACTTGCCCAACAATCTGGCGAAGGCGTCGCCACGCTGCGGGAGAACGTTACTAGCCCGGGCGGCACAACGGAACAGGCACTGCAGTCGCTGCAAACCAGTCAATTTGATGCCGTCGTGGCGGAAGCGGTTCGCCAATGTGCGGCTCGCGCCCGGACACTGGGAGAGGAATTCGGTTAATGGATGCGGGCACCGAAATATCGTTATATCTCATCAGAAATCTCGGCGCCCTGCTGCTGCTGGTGATTGTTATGCGGGGCATCCTCCACGCTTCGCGGGTGAACTTTTATAACCCTTTTTCACAAATGATCGTGCGCCTCACCAACCCGTTGCTGACGCCATTACATGGTATTTTGCCGGCCAAGGGCCGAATAGATTGGGCGGTCATTGTGCTGGCTGTGTTGCTGCAATCGCTTATTTTGGCGGGCATCGCCTTGGTCGCGGGCGAGCGTTGGGCGCTGCCCGGCATCGCAACGCTGGCGGCTTGGGGTGCCATTGGTGTTGTGGCGCTATTGGTCAATCTCTACTTTTTTATTTTGATCGCCATGATTATTGTCAGCTGGGTGGCGCCGGGAAGCCGTCACCCCGCTATCGAGCTGATCTGGCAGATCGCCGAACCGATTATGGCGCCTTGTCGCGCACTGCTCCCCAATATGGGCGGCATCGATTTTTCTCCGATACTGGTGTTTATCGGCATCAATGTGGTGCAGATCGGCTTGCGACATTTGGCGCTCACCCTTGGCCTGCCCCCGGGCCTAGTGTTCGGGCTCTGAATAATGACCGACACCTTTCCCGCAGACAGTGTTGGCCTAGTCACACCACAGGTTGCGCACTTTGACGACCCGTTTACCTTCGTCAATGGTGCTGTGCTCCAGAGCCATCAGCTGGTCTACGAGACCTATGGTGAATTAAACAGCGCGGGTGATAACGCCGTGCTCATTTGCCATGCCTTATCGGGCTCGCACCATGCGGCGGGTTTTCACTCTGCCGATGAGCGGCGTCCGGGGTGGTGGGACCTGGCAATCGGCCCGGGAAAACCCATCGATACCGCGCGTTTATTCGTCGTTTGCTCAAACAACCTCGGTTGTTGTGACGGTTCCTCAGGACCCAATACCATCAACCCCAACACGAGAGAGGCCTGGGGTGGCCAGTTTCCTCAGCCTCAGGTTCAGGATTGGGTGCGCAGTCAAAAACGGCTCGCCGAACACCTCGGTATAACAAAATGGGCAGCCGTTATTGGCGGCAGTCTGGGTGGCATGCAGGCTCTCCAGTGGACCATCGACTTTCCCGATTGGGTCGGACATTGCGTCGCACTGGCCGCGGCACCGGGCCTTACCGCTCAGAACATCGCCTTCAATGAAATTGCCCGCCATGCAATTCTGTCCGACCCGGACTGGCGCGAGGGCGCCTATCTGTCAGAGGGTACCTTGCCTGCCCGCGGCGTCGCGCTCGCGAGGATGGTGGGGCACCTGACCTACATGTCAGCTGACGGAATGAGTGACCGTTTTGGCAGGGAACTGCGCGAAGGCGGGTTCTCGCCAGATGAGAATGCCGAGTGGGTGTTTCAGGTAGAGAGCTATTTGCGACACCAGGGAAGTCGTTTTTCCACGCAGTTTGATGCCAACACCTACGTGCTGATGACCCGCGCGCTAGATCTTTTTGACCTGACCGGGAGTCAAGACGGCGGCCTGGCGGCGGTGCTCTCGCGTGCACAGGCTGAGTTTCTAGTGGCCTCGTTCAGCTCCGACTGGCGCTTCCCGCCGCAGCGGTCTATCGAGATCCGTGATGCACTGATGGCAGCCGGTAAACCGGTGACCTACGCCAATATCGAGACCGACAATGGGCATGATGGCTTTCTGCTGCCCAACCCCAGCTACGAGCAGCTGCTGAAGGAATGGATGCGCAGGGTGGGCCCCTCATGAATCGACTCGATCTTAAGACCGTACTCGATTGGGTGCCCAAAAACAGCCGCGTGCTAGACCTGGGCTGCGGCGATGGCGCCTTTCTCGCTCGCCTGCGCGATGAGCGAAATGCGATAGGTGTCGGTGTGGATATCGATCCCGCCAATCTCATTGCCGCAGTGAGTAAAGGTCTCGATGTAATTCAGGAAGACATCAATGACGGCCTGTATTGCTTTACAACCAACCGGTTTGATGTCGTCGTGCTGGCACACGCCCTGCAGGAGCTGACGCATCCGCATATTGCGCTTGAACGTATGGTCGATATTGGTGACGAAGCCATTGTGTCATTTCCTAATTTTGGGCACTGGTTATGTCGCGCTCACCTGGGCTTCAAAGGCCGTATGCCCATGTCACGAGCAATGCCGCGTCACTGGTACAACACGCCTAACATTCACTTTTGTACGGTCAAGGATTTCGAGTCGCTGTGTTCAGATTTAAAGATCGACATCATCGAGCGGGCGACCATTGCTGGCGCCGCCCAGGGTCTTCTGGGAAAGTGGTTTCCCAACCTGTTCGCCACCAGCGCTATCTACCGTATTCGCCGCGCTGGCGGCTGATTGTTGCACTGCTGATCGGATGCCTCGCGCTCCCTGTCATCGCCCAGCAGTCAACGCGCTACGACCAGTTCGAGCTGCACCACAGTATCGTTTACACCACTTTCCTGTCTCCCGAGGTGGCCGCTGAATACGGCATCGCGCGAGGTGCCGACAAAGCGATTCTCACACTGTCAGTGCGAGACGCAGATTCCGGGGAGATCGCCGGGCGCCCCATGTCGATCGAAGGGCAGACCTGGGATCTGATCACGGGCGGGGCAATGCGGGTTAAGGAGATTCGAGAGGGTCGCGCCACCTATTACATCGTGCCCTTCGAGTTTTTGGATCGCGAATACCGTTTTTTTGAATTCACCTTTCAGCCGGAGGGCGCGGAGAAGCCGTTTGAACATAAAATGAAAGTACAGCTCTGGCGACAAGGTTAGTCGATGGCAGAAAACAGTCTTCCCCAGTTGGTCCTTGCCAGTCATAACAAGGGGAAAATTCGGGAGTTTCGAGCCGTCCTGGGTCACCAATGGCACATTTGCCCACAGGAGGAGTGGGGGATCACTGAGGTACCCGAGACAGGCAGTACGTTTGTCGAAAACGCACTCATCAAAGCGCGCCACGCGAGTGAGCAAGCCGGTTGTGCAGCACTGGCAGACGATTCCGGATTGGTCGTGCCCGCTCTGGGCGGTGACCCGGGACTGCGCTCAGCGCGCTATTCTGGTGAGGGTGACGAGGCCAATAACGCACTGCTTCTTGAGAATATGGCGGCGCTAGAAGGCGCTGACCGCCGCGCATTTTACATAGCCGTTGTGGTGTTCCTGCAACACGACAGGGACCCGACTCCGCTTATCGCCGAAGGGCGATGGCACGGCCACATCGCCCATACACCGCGAGGCTCGGATGGTTTTGGCTACGACCCTCTTTTCATACCGGCCGGTGGTAGCCAGCATGCAGCCGAGCTGCGGCCCGAGGACAAAAATCGGGTAAGCCACCGCGCTATCGCTGTCACACGTTTGCTGGATCAGCTAGGGGAATGATCGACCCCGGGAACGTCCCCTTATCGCTTTACGTTCACCTGCCTTGGTGCACTCGCAAATGCCCCTACTGCGACTTCAATAGCCATGAAGGCTTCTCGCCGACCTTGCAGCAACCCTATATCGAGGCACTGCTGAGCGATCTCGACAGCCAGCGGCACTGGCTGGCTGGCCGAGCAGTTGACTCCATTTTCATTGGGGGCGGCACGCCAAGCCTGTTCGAAAGCCGGTGGATAGCAGAACTGCTCGAGGGGATCGCTCAACGAGTATTCCTGCCAAATGATATCGAGATCACCCTGGAGAGTAATCCGGGGAGTGCCGAGAGCTCGCGCTTCAAAGACTATCGATTGGCGGGGGTCAATCGGCTCAGCATCGGCGTACAGAGCTTCGATGATAAGGCGCTGAAGACCCTGGGACGGGTTCACTCTGGTGACGAGGCGCGTCATGCCTTGGATCTGGTCGCCGCTGTCGGCTTCCATCGCTGGAATATCGACTTAATGCATGGGCTCCCGGGGCAAAATGCAGCGCTCGCCGAAGCTGACCTCACTGAAGCGATTGACCGCAGTGCCGGACATATTTCCTGGTATCAGCTCACTATCGAGCGCAATACCCACTTCTGGTCCAGGCCACCCATGCTCCCCGAAGAGAGCACGCTCGAGGCGATTCAGCTTCAGGGAGAAGCGTGCCTCAATGAGGCTCATCTATTGCAGTATGAAGTGTCTGCTTTCAGCCGGCCGGGTGAGGAGAGCCGACACAACCTAAACTATTGGGAGTTCGGTGATTACCTCGGTTTGGGCGCCGGCGCTCACGGTAAAGTTTCGCTCCATGACGGCGCCATTGTTCGCAGCCAACGAACTCGGGCGCCATTGGATTATCTGAAGGAAGCCAACTCGCCCTCCATGCCGCCGCCACAGCGTGTCCCGCTGGCACCAGAAGAAAAGACGGTGGAATTTGCAATGAATGCGCTGCGCTTAAAATCAGGGGTGCCCATACATCGCTTCGCTGAACATACAGGCCTACCGGCTGAACAACTGGCCGCAGCGGCTACCACCGCACTCTCGCGCGGGTGGATTGAGGAGTTCAGCAACGGGTGGTTCAGGACCACACCGCTGGGCTACCGTTTTTTAGACAGCGTGATCGCGACTTTTCTCTAAGCCCGGCGATAAATCAAATCCTGTACCACGTGCCCCAGCCTCTCGCCCCGGGCTTCAAATTTCGTGAGCGGTCGGTAATCGGGGCGCGGGACTCCAGCACCGGGGCCACCCCCTGCGCTGGTCAAAAGCGGCTCAGCGTCGAGCACGTCGAACATGTGCTCGGCATAAGGCACCCAGTCGGTGGCAAGATGCAGATATCCATCCGCTTTCAACAGTGCCGCCAGTTCACGGACCAGTTTCGGCTGAATCAACCGGCGCTTGTGATGCCGCTTTTTGTGCCAGGGATCGGGAAAAAAGATATGGATCGCATCGACGGAGTCAGGCGCGAGACAGTGTTCCATCACCTCAACGGCGTCGTCGGCATAAACACGGAGATTGTCGATGTCGGCCCCCAGCAACTGGGACAACAGTCGCCCGACACCGGGGCGATGCACTTCAATGCCCACAAACTGTGCGGCGGGGTCTGCGTCGGCCATCTGCAACAGACTGTCGCCCATACCAAAGCCCACTTCGACGATGCGGCGCCCGGCGAAACCAAAGGTCGCATCCCAATCCAGTAGGCCGCTCTGGAGGTTAAGGCCAAACCGCGGAAAACCCTCCTGCCAGCCACGCGTTTGTGCCGGCGTCATTCGTCCGGCACGCATCACGAAGCTGCGTATTCGATTTGTGAGCGGGCGCTCGGAGGATCCCACGGGAAAAGTCTAAAAGAGCTGGTGGCGCTTTAAACGCTGTTTACGCCGCCATGGCGGTGCGTAACTTTTTCATCGCATTGGCTTCTAACTGCCGGATGCGCTCCACCGATACCTGGTACTCGGCCGCCAACTCGTGGAGCGTGCATTTATCGTCAACCAGCCAACGACGCTCGAGAATATCTCGGCTGCGATCGTCGAGGTCCGTCAATGCGAGCCGCAGTTTAGCTGCGCTGTCCTGAGCAAAGTCCTCGGCTTCAACGAGCTGGCTGGGATCCACCTGCCCGTCGGTCAAAAAGTACTGGGGCGCCTGCCAGCCCTCTTCGTCATCACTGTCGGTCGGCGCGTCGAAGGCGACATCGCGGCTGGCCAAGCGGCCCTCCATTCTGGTGACTTCAGCCTCATCAACACCCAAATCAGCCGCAATGGCTCGGGTTTCTTCCGCAGACAACCAACCAAGGGCTTTTTTCTGACTCCGCAGATTAAAAAACAACTTTCGCTGGGCCTTGGTCGTGGCGACTTTGACAATCCGCCAGTTGCGAAGAATGTACTCGTGCATCTCCGCTTTTATCCAGTGCACAGCAAACGACACCAACCGTACACCCTTATTGGGATCGAACCGTTTTACCGCTTTCATCAAGCCGACGTTGCCTTCCTGAATCAAGTCAGCCTCTGCCAATCCGTAACCCGAGTAACTGCGAGCAATGTGCACAACAAACCGAAGGTGTGCCAGCACCAGCTCTCGAGCCGAATCGACGCACTCCTCATAGAATAAGCGCTCTGCAAGCTCACTCTCACGCTCAGCGGACAACAGGGCAATGCTGCTGACGGCCTGGATATACGCGGGCAAATTGGCGCCGGGCGCCATATTGAGCACTGCGCTATTGGGCAAAGCGAGTGCGCGCGGTGTCTCTGTCATGTTAATCGCCTCCAAAAGGCTGATAGCCCCATATTTTAGCACTCTCCCCCCTAGAGTGCTAAACCTTGAAAAATACCGGTTTTCAGTGGGTTAGCGAGTTTCGAGTTGCCTAAAGTAGTGCTCAGCCGCCGCCCAGGAGACCAACCACCCGATAATGGCACCCAACAAAATAAGCGCCAATGGATACACTAAGCCCGGACCCTGAAGCTGCCCGGGACTGTCGTACAACAGGAACAGGGCGTTGACCGGACCTGTGAGCCAGAGGCTCAAAGCCCAAAGCATGAGCGCTGCTAACACCCCGCCGCCGACACCAAAATACAGCCCGGTATACAAAAAAGGTCTACGCACGAAGGCAGGGGAACCGCCGATCACGCGCACCACGAGGATTTCCTCCCTGCGGGCATCGATGGCCAGATGGAGAGTATTGGCCAGCGCCAGAATGGCGCCCAGTATCATGGCGCCGCCCAGCGCGAGTACCCAGCGTTCACCCGCCACCAGCGTCTCTTCAAGGCGCGACATCCAGCGAGTGTCTGCGACCACTCGAGTAACGTTAGGTAATGACTCAAGCTCTCCGATCAAGTGATTCAGCGCTGAGTCGTGGGCCGGCAACCTAGGCAGCACACGCAACGTATGGGGCAGGGGGTTTCGATCGAGCGAAGCTAATAGCGTCGCCAAGCCGGTCTGCTCACCAAACTCCGACAGCGCTTGTTCACGACTCACCAACCGTACCGCATCGATCTGCGACCAATTCTCAATCTGACCCTGCACCGCCTCGGCACTCGCACGATCCGCTTCTCTGTCCAGCATGACGGACAGCTGAGCTGAGCGCGCCAGATCGGGAACGATAGGGCGTAGGTTTGCAACGGTCAGCAATAGCGCACTGGGGAGTGCCAGTGAGATCGCGACCACTAGCCAAACTAACCCCGTCGCAACGGGCCGGTGCAGCAGTTTTCGCCAACTGTCGTTAGCAGCGATCCGGTGTTGTGCTCGCCACACGGCTGACCGGGTCCACCGCTCTGCCGGTTGGCCTGTTGGTGAATTCATGGAGTCTCAGCGCTCGCGAGACGCCCCGAGCTGAGCGTAACGATCCGGTGCCGAAACTGCGATATCAGCGACAGGTCATGGGTGGCTACGAGCACCGTGACGCCCACCTGATTAAAAGCCTCAAACAAGGCCATAATTTCTGAAGACAGCTGAGGATCGAGATTGCCGGTAGGCTCGTCGGCAATCAGAAACTCGGGTCTTGCGACAACAGCTCTCGCAATACCAACACGCTGCTGCTCCCCCCCCGATAAAGTGGCAGGATTCACGGACTCTTGAGCCAACAGCCCCACTTTATCGAGCGCCGCCCGAACCCGTCGAGCGCTCTCTCTCGGTGAGAATCCCGCGATCACCAGCGGCAATGCGACATTGTCATGGACACTGCGATCAAACAGTAATCGGTGATCCTGAAAGACCACGCCAAAACGACGCCTGTAGCGAGGCACCCTGTGCGAACGAATCGCACTCGTCAGCTCACCCTTGACGCGGATCTCGCCGCTGCTCGGTCGATCGAGCAACAGCAAAAGTCGCAATAACGTGCTCTTGCCCGCGCCAGAGTGGCCAGTAATAAAGGCCATCTCACCCTGGTCAATCTTCAGATTGAGATGACGCAGTGCGTCGAGGTCGCCGAATCGGCGGCTGACCCGCTCAAATTCAATCACGGATGAGACCCTTTAATGCTCGTCCAATAGTGCATTCACAAAGTCCCGCGCGGAAAAATCCCGGAGATCTTCGGGTTGCTCACCCACACCGATAAAGCGAATCGGCCGCTTCAGCTTGTGAGCAATGGCAAACAAAACACCGCCCCTCGCGGTGCCATCCAGCTTGGTCACCGCAACCCCCGAAACGCCAACCACCTGATCAAACTCTACGGCCTGCGACACCGCGTTCTGGCCCGTTCCGGCATCCAATACCAACAAGGTTTCATGGGGCACTGTGTCGTCTTGTTTGCGCATGACCCGAACCACCTTGCTGAGTTCATCCATGAGATGAGACTTATTCTGCAGCCGCCCTGCGGTATCCGCGATCAAGACATCCACGCTCCTCGCCCTCGCCGCTTCCAGTGCATCAAACAGCACCGATGCGCTATCCGCGCCCGAATGCTGCGCGATCACAGGCACTTCATGGCGATCGCCCCACGCCTGCAGTTGCTCTACGGCAGCCGCACGGAAAGTATCGCCCGCTGCCAACATCACACTGCGGCCCTCCCGCTTGAACCGGTGTGCCAACTTGCCAATGGTGGTGGTTTTACCGGCACCGTTTACACCTACAACCAGTATCACAAAGGGCTTATGCTGATCGAGGCTGAGCGCGCGCTCCTGATCTTCCAGGAGCTCAACCAGTGTCTCCTTGAGCGCCGACAGCACGGACTCCTCGGCTGCTAAGGCCTTACGATCAAGGCGTTGGCGCAGCAATTCAAGTACCCGCTCGGTAGTCTCCAGCCCCAGGTCAGCCATGATCAACTGTTCCTCGAGCGCCTCCAACAATTCGGGGTCCAGCTGCTTTTTGCCTAACACGAGGCTGGCCAACCCCTCCGTAAACTGCCCCCGGCTGCGGCTGAGCCCGCTCCGCAAACGCCCAAAGAGCGTCGCTGAAGTCTCTGGCGGTGCTGCTTGCCCCACCGGGGCCGGCACGTCCTGACCCGCGCCCTCCGCCGTGACCTCGCCTTCCTCACCCGCCGATGTCTGCGCACTGTCGGCGGCCTGAGCGGGATCCATGCCTTTAACACCTTCAGGTTGACTGTCGGGCTTGGCGCGGCGTTTGAATAGCTTCATGATCTGCTTGACTCGGTGTGGCGCGTCTGGATGTGGGCGCGCCGTTAACTAACGGGCAGTCTAGCACCCCGGAAAGCAGGAACCAGTATGAGACGCGCTCCCAAAAAGGTGGCCTCGCAACTCCGAATCATTGGCGGGATGTGGCGTGGCCGCAAGCTCCGGTTTCCCGATCGGCCTGGGCTGAGGCCGACCGGCGACAGGGTGCGCGAAACACTTTTCAACTGGCTCGAACCCGAGCTCGCAGGCGCCCATTGCCTGGACCTGTTCGCAGGATCAGGGGCACTGGGAATAGAGGCGCTTTCCCGCGGTGCCGCGCGCTGTGACTTTGTCGATGCTGACCGAGAAGCACTTACCGCTGTAGAACAGCACCTCAATACGCTTGACGCCAGCGACCGCAGCACCCTGCAATGCGGCTCCGCAGCGGAGTACCTCAGCGCCGCTCAGGGTGGCTGGGATATTGTTTTTGTGGACCCTCCCTTTGAGGCTCAACTTGGCGAGTCAACGCTACAGCAAATCGCCACCGCCGGGTGTCTCAGTAACAACAACCGGGTCTATTACGAAACCAGCCTGTCCAATCCCGAGCCCATCCCGGAAATGCTCTATGAGGTCGTCAGGGAAAAAACCGCTGGCGACGTCCGGTATCAACTCCTGACCCTGCGGCGCGCCTGATGGCTAAGGTTTGTTCGCTCCGCCAGACTTGTGTAGGCTCGAGCAAAGCACTGGAGGACCTATCACGTGTTGACCCATACCGTGGTGTACCCGGGGACCTTTGACCCCATCACCAATGGCCATATTGATCTCGTTGAGCGTGCCGCAAAACTTTTTGAGCGTGTCGTCGTGGCGGTGGCGACCAGCGAAAAAAAAGCGCCCTTGTTTCCGCTGGAAGCCCGAGTGGGGCTGGCAGAGGAATGCTTACAGCACGTGCCAGCAGCCGAGGTTGTGCCCTTTAGCGGGCTGCTCATTGATTTTGTCACAGCACAAGGCTCCCACTGCGTGCTCAGGGGCCTGCGCGCTGTTGCAGACTTCGAATACGAGTTTCAGTTGGCCAACATGAACCGCGCTATGAATCCCGAGTTTGAAAGTGTTTTTCTCACGCCGAGTGCAGAGCTTTCTTACATCTCTTCATCATTGGTGAGAGAGATTGCTGGTCTAGGGGGAGATATCAACGGCTTTGTCCCACCGAACGTTGCCGCGGCATTGCAACAACAGCTGGCCTAAGGTCGGCTCAGTGGGCGCAGGTTAAGCGCTTTATTGAACATTAACGCTGACACCGCGGACACAGAATCGTACTGCGCCCCCCCTGCCGAATTTCTTTGAGCGGAGTGCGGCACACCCTGCAGGGCTGACCCTCACGACCATATACCCGAAGCTGCTGGGCAAAATAACCCGGCGACCCATCCCCTCCCACAAAATCTCTGAGCGTGGTGCCGCCCTGCTCAATCGCATCAGCAAGTACCTGCTTGATGGTGCCGGCCAATATGTCATATCGCGCTTCGGCGATGCGGCCGGCTGCGCGGGCAGGGTGGATACCGGCCATAAACAGCGCTTCATTGGCGTAGATATTGCCCACTCCTACGACGACTTTACCGTCCATAATGAATTGCTTGACGGGAATGCGTCGCCGACGAGACCGCTCGTACAAATACGCACCGGAAAAACTGTCAGAAAGGGGTTCCGGGCCGAGGTGGTCAAGAAGGGGATGCTGAAGCGACTGCAGCCAGTGAAAGCTGCCAAAGCGCCGAGGATCGTGATAACGAAGGCAAAGCTCGTTATCGAGCACGATATCGATGTGGTCGTGATAAAGCGGGGGCGTGTCGGCGGGCATAATTCTTAAGCTTCCAGACATGCCAAGATGCACCATCAGTGTGCCGCGCTCTGTTTCAAGAAGCAGATATTTAGCTCGGCGCCCCACTGAGAAAAAACGAGCCCCAGAGAGCAGGTGATCTAGTTTGCGGGGGACAGGCCAACGCAGGCGTGACTCCCTGACAATGACCTCGCGAACAGTGCGCTGCATGATGTGCGGAGCGATACCGCGGCAGGTGGTTTCGACTTCAGGCAGTTCTGGCATACAGGTCGGCACGCAGTCGCTGGAGAGATTCACGTTGCCAGTATCGGACCATAAAGTGACCCGAGAGACCAGCTGATCCAAGAATCTTCGACAGAAATAAAAACCCCGGCAGACAGCCGGGGTTTCGCGATGAAGTATCTGATCAAGCTTACTTGATCTTGGCCTCTTTATAGATCACATGCTTGCGGGCCACCGGATCGTACTTTTTCATCTCAAGCTTGTCAGGCATGGTCCGCTTATTCTTGTCGGTAGTATAAAAGTGGCCGGTGCCAGCTGTTGAATTCATTCTGATCTTTTCACGCATCGTTCAATCCTCAGACTTTCTCGCCGCGGGCGCGGAGCTCTTCAAGTACCGTTTCGATACCCCGCTTGTCGATAATTCGCATGCCCTTGGACGAAACCCGCAGTGACACAAAGCGCTTCTCTGCTTCGACCCAGAAACGATGATTATGCAAATTGGGCAAGAAACGGCGCTTGGTGCGATTCTTGGCGTGCGAGACATTATTTCCGGTTGCGGGTCGCTTACCCGTAACCTGACAGACACGTGACATGGGAATCCCCATCGACAGCTACAAAGGGCGCGTTTTATACCAGAGGGGCACTGGCCGCGCAAGCGAGGTCAGGCCTCGATAGTGCCAAGTGTGCAAAAACCCCTGCAAATGCTAGGGTGCGGTCGAATCGCTTTCGGGTATGAAGACCTATGAGCCAGTTAAACCAGCGCCACATTCTGGTGGCGATCTCTGGGGGCATCGCGGCCTACAAGGGCGCAGAGCTGGTGCGGCTGCTCAAAAAGCAGGGCGCAGTGGTGCGCGTAGTGCTCTCGAGAGGCGCTACCGAGTTCATTACGCCTCTCACCCTGCAGGCGCTTTCTGGTGAGCCAACGCACACGGAACTCCTCGATGAGGCGGCAGAAGCAGGCATGGGCCACATTGAGCTGGCGCGTTGGGCTGACCTGATGATCATTGCGCCTGCAACGGCGGATGTATTGGCGCGGCTAGCTCAGGGTAGGGCCGACGATCTGCTGACGACGGTTGCCCTAGCGACCCCCGCTCCCGTTGCGGTCGCGCCTGCTATGAACCAACAAATGTGGAGCCATGCCGCCACACAGGAAAATGTGCAATTGCTCGCCTCGCGAAATATCCAGATCATTGGCCCCGACGCCGGGGAACAGGCCTGCGGCGACGTTGGCCCCGGACGGCTTCTGGAGCCTGACGGGATCGTGGCGGCCCTGAACCAGCGTTTTGAAAACCGCCAACTCGAAGGCAAGCGCGTCATCATTACGGCCGGTCCGACACTGGAGGCGATTGATCCCGTGAGATACCTGAGCAACCACAGCTCAGGGAAAATGGGGTACGCACTGGCGGGCGCCTGTGCCGCAGCCGGGGCGCAAGTCGCACTGATTTCGGGACCTGTGCAGCTGGCGCCGCCGGACCGTGTTTCGATGCATCCAGTGACCTCGGCCGAGGAGATGTGTGCAGCGGCGCTGAGCCTCGCTGAGGGTGCAGACCTATTCATCGGCGCAGCTGCCGTGGCGGATTACCGGCCTGAATCTCCTGCGTCGACCAAGCTTAAGAAACAAAGCGGGGGACCGCTCACCCTCACACTGGTGGAGAATCCCGACATCATTGCCCAGGTGACACAACTGCCTAACCGTCCTGCCCTCGTCGCCGGGTTCGCGGCTGAGACGACGTCGGTGCTCGTCCACGCCCGTGAAAAAAGAGTGCGCAAAGGTCTCGATATGATCATTGCCAATGACGTAGCTGACCCGCAAACCACGTTTGGATCGGAGCAAAATGCGGTGCACCTCATCACCGAAGCGGGAGAGCGCAGTCTGCCGCTGGCCAGCAAGCGCGTTATCGCAGAACAAATTATCAGTGCATTGGCAGCGCAACTGCCGCACTGATCCCAATCCATATCTCAGTCTGAACTTCAGCCTGATCCCCGCAGTGCGCTCTGCGGCATCTTCACATTGCCTTTGAGCGTCTGCCGGCTCATGCTTTCGTCTGAATTCGTGCTGGAACTGTCGTCATGTCGCTCAATCAAGGTGAGGCTGGGAATTTTGCCCGGATCCTGACCGAATCACTGCCCTACATCCAACGGTTCACGGGCAAGACTTTCGTCATCAAATTAGGCGGCAACGCCATGACAGATGCCGACCTACAGGAGAGTTTTGCCCGCGATGTCGTGCTGATGAAGCTGGTGGGTATGAACCCGATTGTGGTCCATGGCGGTGGCCCGCAGATCGGACAGCTGCTGGAGCGACTGAGTATCGAAACGGAATTCGTTGATGGCATGCGTGTCACAGATGAGCACACGATGGACGTGGTCGAAATGGTCTTGGGTGCCTCGGTGAATAAGGAAATTGTCGACAGTATCCATCGCAATGGCGGCCGAGCCATCGGTATTACCGGCAAAGACGGGCAACTGATTCAAGCAAGAAAACTGGCTGTCAATTGGGGTGCCGAAGGAGAAAAAGACATTGGTCAGGTAGGAGAAGTGGCCAGCATTGATACTGATATTCTCAATATGCTCAGTGACAGTGACTACATTCCCGTGATCGCGCCTGTCGCCGGGAGTGTCGATGGTCAGACCTACAACATCAACGCCGATCTTGTCGCAGGTAAGCTGGCCGAGGTACTGCAGGCCGAAAAACTCATGCTACTGACCAATGTACCGGGACTGTTGGACGCGGAGGGCAACACCCTGACCGGTCTCGCCACCGATCAGGTTCGAGACCTGATTCAAGCCGGCGTCATTCACGGTGGCATGCTACCCAAAATACAGTGCGCGCTAGACGCGGTGCAAAGCGGCGTAACCAGCGCCCACATTATCGACGGGCGAGTCGCCCATGCTGCGTTACTCGAAATTTTCTCTGATGAAGGCATTGGTACTCTGATTAGTAACCGCAACTGAGTGCAGTTTGCGCCGCGCTGCGTGTCTGATTAGCATCAGCGGATATTCGGGAAAATAGGAAGCCCATGCCCGACAGAGCTACCACGACAACCCAGCACCGCAAACAGCAGATTCTTGAGGTGCTGGCGAAAATGCTTGAGGAAGCGCCGGACACCCGCATCACCACGGCGAGGTTGGCGGCTTCGGTCGGTGTCTCCGAAGCCGCGCTGTATCGGCACTTCCCCTCCAAGAGCAAAATGTTTGAAGCGCTGCTGAGCTTCGCGGAGGAGACGCTATTTGCACGCATCGGGCGCCTGTCCAGCGAGCAGGTGGGCGCTTTAAGTCAGTGTCAGGGGCTGTTGCGACTGTATCTCGAGTTCTGTGAACGCAATCCGGGCATCACGCGTTTACTGACTGGCAGAGCCCTCACCGGGGAGCCCCGTCGACTCCACCAGCAGGTCGCACAACTTTACGAACGGCTCGAAACTCAGCTAAAGCAGTACTTACGGGAAGCAGAATTGCGGGAAGGACTGCGGCCACGGTTACCGGTAGCCACCACCGCCAATCTGATCATGGCATCAGCAGAAGGCAGAGTGACCCAATTTTGCCGCAGTGATTTTAGGCGACACCCCACAGAAGACTGGGCCGATCAATGGAGCGTGTTAGCGGAGGGGCTGATGCAGCCTGTCTTGACCGCCTCACCCTAGCGCGTGGCGGGTGCGGCACCCATCTGGCGCCGCAGTAACACGACTTCTTCAAGCTGACTAAAGCGGGCTATGTCGCGACCGTAAGCCTCTGCCACTGCAGCGACCTGCTGTTGTCTGCCCTTTGAGGCGTCATCGAGGCTCTGAATCTCTGCCTTTAGGGCGGCCACCGTATCTTGTCCGTATTGAGTCGCCTCTTCGTCCAGCTGCGCACGCGCCGCGAGCGCGTCCTCGTGACGGGCAAGCTGCTGGGACAGCGTCTCCCGCTGGCTGCTGAGAATGGCGATACGAATGTCCAGCTCACGCAGCGAGCGGTCACGAGCGGCTTCAATGTCCTGAACGGTACTGTAACGCCGCAGGAGAAAGGTATCTCGCTCCAACTGTGCCGCCTCGGCCGCCGTGTCAGCCGCACGAGACCTCGCCGCTGCCGCGTCTTGCTCGAGTTCAGTTGCGGTCTTGGCGGGCGGAACCACGCTCACCACCTGACCGGACTCATTCAATATTTCGTATCCATTGCTCACATAAGCCGCCGGCATTGCCCAGTCGACAACGGTAACACCCGCATCATTTTGGTAGCGATACAGCTCGGCAGATAGCGTGTTGGACGTCCACAACAGAAGCGTCAGCAGCGCCACGGCGCCGCATGACCTATGCCACGCCATATTGCTCTCGGTATCCCTCCAGCGCCTTTCGGTAAGGCGCCATCTTGGGGTTGCTCTCGACCCAGGCGATAATGTCATGGAGTGACACCACACTCACCACCTGAAGCCCCCAGTCTCGCTCCACCTGCTGCACTGCGGAGCGCTCGCCATCGCCTCGCTCACATCGATCCAGACCGATCAGGACGCCACTCCCTCGAGCACCTGCTTCATTCAGAATGGCCATGGATTCACGAATGGCCGTACCCGCAGTCATCACGTCATCGACCACCACGACATCGCCGGCGAGCGGCGCACCCACAATACTGCCTCCCTCGCCGTGGGTTTTGGCTTCTTTGCGATTAAAGGCAAAGGGCAGATCAATGCCGTGTTCATCTGACAGCGCCATGGCCGTGGTGGCCACCAGAGGAATGCCCTTATAAGCAGGGCCGAAAAGCATATCTGTGGGTAGGCCCGACTCCCGCAGCGCAGCGGCATAACAACGACCCAGCCGCGCGAGGGCCGCGCCAGTGGAGAATTTCCCCGCGTTAAAAAAGTAGGGGCTGATACGCCCTGACTTGAGCTCAAATTCACCGAATTGCAACACGTTGCATTCCAATGCCAATTCGATGAACTCTTGGCGGTAACCCTTCCCGGTGGTCTTCACACCTTACTCCCTGGCGTTTTTGCGACATCCCTGCGACCAAAAGTCCTGAATTCAGGTCAGAGCAGAGTCTGGCCGCACCGTTTAAACGTATCATATGGGAACTGATCAACTAGGACTAGCAATGAGGGTCATCAGCCTCGTCGTTGAGGGGTTAGAACGGGCAGCCGAAACAGGGTGCCTGACCTGGCTGTTCGCACAAGACGCAGATATCATTTGTTTGCAAGATACCCGGTGCGCGGAGCACAGTCTTAAAGGGCAACGCTTCTTTCCCGATCATTACCACCCCTACTTTCTGGATCATTACGACAACCCTCTTACGAACGGAGTCGCGATCTACTGTAAACGTCTCCCCAAAGCCATTATTTTGGGACTGGGGTTTGACGAGTTCGACGCTCAGGGTCTTTACATCCAAGCCGATTTTGAAGAGATCAGTGTCGGGTCGGTATTGGTGCCCTCAGGTGTAGAGGGGCCGAAGGCCATGGAAAACAAGCTGAACTTTCTCTCAAGGCTGAGCGGCCATCTTGAAAAAGTGCGTCACAAACGTCGCGGTTACATCCTCTGCGGCGGCTGGGAGCTAATGGCGCATCATGCTGATGCCGAAGAAGCCGGCAACAGCAGTGCGCTCCCGGGATTATCAGCCTCGGAGCGCGGCTGGATGCTGGACCTCTACGATGGTGGCTATGCCGACGCCTACGCGTTGGCGGATAACGAGCCGGGCACCTACACCTGGTGGCCAAACGGTGACGATGCCGGTGGCGTGCGCACCGACACGCAGATTATTTCAGAGCTGCTGGTTAGCTCTGTTGAGCGCGGTTCCGTCTACGACGAGCAGGCCTTTTCTCATCACGCTCCTGTCGTCATGGACTATGATCTGAACCTTTAACCAACGCTCAATGCCGCACGCTGCGCCGTCGTAATAGCCGCGCTGGCAGAAGAGGCCAATGTCAACAATCCGGTCAGCTCTTCCTGGGTGAAAGTGGCGCCTTCCGCAGTGCCCTGCACCTCGATCAACCCACCGTGCTCGGTCATGACGACATTCATGTCGCTATCGGCTCTGGAGTCCTCGGCATAATCGAGATCCACTACGGGCAGCCCCCTCCAAACGCCAACCGACACCGCAGAAATCAGATGCCGGAGCGGATCTGAATCCAGGTCACCAGACCGCTGCAAGCCATTGAGTGCATCGACCACCGCCACGCAGGCACCTGAAATGGCCGCTGTGCGGGTTCCACCGTCTGCCTGAATTACGTCGCAGTCTACGATCAGCGTGCGCTCCCCCAGTAACTTCAGGTCCAGCGCCGCGCGCAACGATCGGCCGATCAACCGCTGAATTTCAACGGTCCTGCCACTCTGCTTGCCACGCGCCGCCTCGCGATCCATGCGCGATCCCGTCGAGCGCGGCAACATTCCGTATTCGGCCGTCAACCAACCCTCCCCTTTACCGCGTAAAAACCCAGGCACTCCGGCATTGATGCTGGCGGTACAAATGACCTTAGTTTGTCCGAACGAAACCAGTACCGAACCCTCGGCATGGCAGGTGTAACCTCGTTCAAAGTGGATGGGTCGCATTGCCTCTGGGGCGCGACCGCTAGGCCGTTCGGGTGTTGTCTCCATTAAGGATCTCCTGCTGTGGAAGGACAGTCAGCCCGGGTCACTGCTGTTACAATTAACGTCGTTTTTCGCGGGGGAATAACGGTGACTCAGAGCATGACGGGCTTTGCCCGCGGCAGTGTAACAACGGGGGCCCTGACGGTCACGGTGGAGTGTCGCTCCGTCAATAACCGCTATCTGGATCTTCAGTGTCGCATGCCCGATGCCTTGAGAAGCATCGAGAACGCGCTGCGCGAGCAAGCGGGTAAACACTTTTCGCGCGGCAAGCTTGAAATGCTGATTCGGCTGTCTAACAGTGGTTCGAGCGCCCCCGCCGCCCTGAGCCACGAGCGTCTTAATGCACTGAAGTCGTCGCTGTCTGAGGTGGAAAAAGCCTTCCCCAACGCGCCAACGCCTGATTCTTTGGCGTTATTGCTGTCCCCGGGAGTGCTGGTCGAGGAGGAAACAGACCATGAGACGCTCCACGCTGCGACCCTTGATGCCACGAGGGCCTGTTTTGAAGACCTTCACCAACAGCGCCTGCAAGAAGGGGAAAAGCTGGCGGCCATGATTCGGCAGCGCTCAGACAGCATGCATGAGCACCTCAAGGGCCTGCGTGAGCAACTTCCAGCACTGCAAACCGCTTATCAGCAGAGGCTGCTTGACCGATTGCAGGAGCTCGATATCGAGGCTGAACCGGTTCGGCTGGAGGAGGAAATCGTTTATATACTGCAGCGTGCAGATGTCGAGGAGGAAATGGATCGTCTGGACGCCCATCTCGATGCAATTGAAACCGCCCTTGCCGGCAAAGCGCCCTGCGGCAGGCGGTTGGATTTTCTGATGCAGGAACTCAACCGCGAGGCCAATACGCTTGGCTCAAAGTCCACGGCACTGAGCACAACCAACACCTCAGTGGACTTCAAGGTATTGATCGAACAGATGCGCGAACAGATCCAGAATGTTGAGTAGGTGCCGAGTGTGAATACAACAAGAGGACAACTGCTGATTATTTCTGCGCCGAGTGGCGCGGGGAAAACGTCTCTCATCAAAGCCCTGGTGGAGCAGGACACCCGAGTTGAGGTGTCCGTGTCTCACACCACCCGACCCAAGCGTCCCGGCGAAGCCGAGGGCATCAATTATTTTTTTGTCTCGACGGAAGCGTTTCACACAATGCGGGAAGCCGGGGCCTTTTTTGAGTCGGCTCAGGTATTCGGCCACTTTTATGGCACCAGCCTGGCCCAGCTGGAGTCACGCCTCGCTGAAGGCGCAGATGTGATTTTGGAAATTGATTGGCAAGGAGCGCAACAGGTGCAATCGCTTCTGCCTGATAGCGCCTGGTTATTTATTTTGCCGCCTTCCATCGATGCCCTCAAAGCGCGGCTACAGGCGAGGGGACAGGACGCAGATGACACCATCGACATCAGGATGAATGCCGCCCGAGAAGAAATGTCGCATTGGGACGAGGCCAATTACCTCATTATCAATGACGATTTCGGCACGGCGCTGGGGGAATTACAAGCGCTGGTTCGGACGCTGCGGCTACGCACAGGGCAACAGCAGTCGACACTGCAAGACCTGATAGAAGATCTGTTAGCTTGAGCGCCCCGGATGGGGCTTAGGGTTAACGTCAAATTTACACTGTGAGCGCAGTGCAGAACCCTTTCCTACGCTATACTACGCGGCCGCGAGACGACGCGGTGAGAAATGAGGAGACTACGCTGTCATGGCGAGAATTACTGTTGAAGACTGTCTGGACAATGTTGATAACCGCTTTGAGCTGGTGATGCTGGCTTCCAAGCGCGCGCGGCAAATGGCTACTGGCGGCCGCGACCCACTCGTTAACGACGAATCGGACAAGGCCACCGTCATCGCGCTGCGAGAAATTGCAGAGGGCTTAATCACCCCGGAAGTGCTCGCCCGCGAGAGCGAAATCGAAGCGGAAGAGGAACTGGCGGCCAGCTTCGAGACACCCATCCTCTAGTTCTGGAAACCGCTGGCGGTGGTAACAACAACACTCCAAGCGCTCAGCGGATCCTTTCCCGGTATTACGTCACGGCTGGGATCACGCGCCACTGCCCATTCATTACCCCGAGAAGGGGAGTTCGCTAACAGCTCACTCGCCGCTTTTGAGCAGCTGATTGCAGACTACCTGCCGCTGAACCAAGCGCAGCAGGTCCGGCGTGCTTACTATTACTCTGAACAAGCCCACTACGGGCAAACCCGGCGCAGCGGAGAGCCTTACGTCACTCACCCCCTCGCGGTGGCGAGTATTCTTGCTCGTATGCACATGGATGCACAGAGCCTCATGGCAGCGCTTCTCCATGATGTCATTGAAGACACCGGGGTCAACAAAGAAGACATTGGCGCTCAGTTTGGTGACGAGGTTGCCGAGCTTGTTGACGGTGTCAGCAAGCTGACACACGTCGAATTTGATTCCGTCGAACTCAGGCAGGCAGAGAACTTCCAAAAAATGACGCTGGCGATGGCGAAGGATATCCGGGTCATACTCGTTAAGCTGGCGGACCGCTTGCACAACATGCGGACACTGGGAGTGCTGAATCGGGAAAAAATAAAGCGGATCGCCGGTGAAACACTTGATATCTATGCCCCTATTGCGATGCGTCTCGGCATGAATGAAGTGCGGATGGAGTTTGAGGATCTGGGACTCAAGGCCCTCTACCCCATGCGCGCCAGGCGTTTGGAGGCTGCGCGGCGCTCCGCCAGTGGAAACCGCACACAGCTGATAGATCAGATTCGCGACCAGCTGGGCCAGACGCTGAGTCGAGAGGGGCTGGGCGCTACCGTCGCCGGCAGAGAAAAGCACCTCTACAGCATCTATAGCAAGATGAAAGCGAAGCGAAAATCCTTCTCTGAGGTCATGGATATTTTTGCGTTTCGCCTGATCGTCGACTCGGTGGATGACTGCTATCGGGCGCTTGGCATGGTACACAGTCTGTATAAGCCGGTACCGGGAGAATTCAAGGATTACATTGCCATCCCCAAGGCAAACGGCTACCAATCGCTGCATACCGTGCTGAAAGGGATGCACGGTGTTCCCATCGAGATTCAGATTCGCACCCATGAAATGGAAGACATGGCGAACAACGGCATTGCTGCCCACTGGCTTTATAAAACCGAAGAAACTGGCGCCAGCATGTCGCACACCCGAGCACGGGAGTGGGTTCAGGGGCTGCTGGAGATGCAACAGCGCGCCGGGGATTCATTGGAGTTTATTGAAAACGTCAAGATCGACCTCTTCCCTGACGAGGTTTATGTCTTTACGCCCCGGGGCGATATTCTCGAGCTGCCTAAAGGGTCCTGCGCCCTCGATTTTGCCTATGCCGTCCACAGCGACATCGGTAATCACTGTGTCGCAGCGCGAGTCACCAACCAGCTGGTGCCCCTGTCAGAGCCGCTGGAGAGTGGCGCGACCGTGGAGATCGTCACGTCGCCGACTGGCCGCCCCAGCCCCTCGTGGTTGAACTGGGTGGTGACGGCAAGGGCGCGAACTCACATACGACACTTTTTGAAAGACCAACGTCGTGAAGATTCTCTGGCGCTGGGGCGCAACCTCCTCGATCGAGCACTGATGGCGCACGATACCCGGCTCAATGCCATCAATGAAAAAACGCTAGCGACGGCCCTCAGCGCGCTGGGAAAGGCCGACGTAGAAACCCTGATGGTAGACGTGGCGCTCGGCAATACGCTGCCTAATATCGCCGTGGCGCATCTGACCAGCGCCAGCAATAACTCCGCCGTCAGCGGCGAAGCCGCGACCCTGGGCATCCGCGGTACCGAGGGCGTCGGTGTGACGTATGCGAAATGTTGCTGTCCCCTGCCTGGCGACCCGATTCAGGGGTACCTTGGTCAGGAAAAAGGGTTAATGGTGCATCGTGACAACTGCCGCAACTTACTGGAAATGCGTGAGCAGCCTGACCGACTCATCTCGCTGCACTGGGATGAAATGGTTGAGCGCAGCTACCCGGTGGGGCTCAGGGTGCAGGTCGAAAATCGTCGCGGCATGATTGCCGTCCTCGCGACGCGACTCAGCGCGATCGGCCTCAACATCGAGCGCATTGCCACACAGAACAAAGATGTTCAGTTCACCTTTGTCGATCTCGAGCTGCAGGTTAGCAGCAGAACCCATCTGGCGCGGGCCATGAAACGATTGCGCAGCGTCGAGGGCGTACTCAAGGTGGTGCGCAGCGCACGGCGCTGATGCTGTCTATCACACACGGTAGTATCAGTCGCCGTCGCTTTCTGCTGGGCCTTGCAGCCTCGCTCAGTCCGTTATTCAATAAAGTGCCCTCTGCACATTCACGGGAGTTCGTTGTGTCCAACAGAGCCGTTATCGCCACTCAATCAGCACCGCAGGCCATCGGGCCTTACTCGCAGGGCATCAAGGTCGGGAATACTGTCTGGATATCGGGCCAAATACCGCTTGATCCAGTTTCTATGGAAATGGTGACGGCTAACATTACTGCCGAGGCAGAGCAGGTATTCAATAACCTCAGTGCGGTCGCAACAGCTGCGGGCGGAACGTTGGATGACGCCGTCAAAATTAATATTTCACTGACGGACCTCGGAGACTTTGATGCCGTCAACGCCGTGATGGCCAGCCACTTCAATGACCCCTATCCCGCAAGAGCCTGCGTTCAGGTCGCCGCGTTGCCCAAAGGTGCGCGCATCGAAGTCGAGGCCATTCTCGCCCTTTAAGCCGGGGCTGATCTACGCTTGTCCCGATGTCGCCCGAGTATTCAGCGCGGCGGCATAGCCCTCACGCCAAGTGGGGTAGGACAGCGTAAATCCGATCGACTCTAGGAGGGTGCTTCGGCAGCGCCGGTTGGCGCGCGCACGGGCACCGCTCGTTTGTCTGACAATAGCCACGTCGAGTTGTGTAGCCAGCCAATCTTCTACCTCGTGGGTCGGGGTCGTATCGTGATCCGCCCCGATCAACGTCGGTGGCACCGATTGGCCCCTCTGATCACGAATCAGGCAATGGACGATCAGCCGTGACAAGTCGTCGCGATGAATACGATTGCCGTAGCGGGCATCTGTTGCACCACCCTCTCCTGAGCGCACCCGCCGGATCAGCATCCCCTCCGAATCTCCGTAAACCCCGGCAGGACGGATAATCGTCGCGGTGGCAGCGCGGCGAATCGTCGCTTCTGCGGCTACCATGGCATGCGCTTGCGGCTCATCGAGATTCAATGGCGAATGCTCATCCACCCAGCCACCCTCCGACTCACGATAAACCCGAGTCGAAGAGACCCAGATCAACCGGCGGCACTGGCGCAACCAGCCCTGCGCTGCCAGTGACTGCGCTACGCCGGCAAAACCGGCATGATAGCCCGCAGGGTCGTAAGACTGCGGCGTGGGCGTGACCACAACGTAGTCAGGTTGGATGGGTGCCATCGCAGCAAAGCTGTCGGGATCCGTTAGATCGAGCGCGTAACCCTCAAAGGTCGACGGCAGCTGATTCGGATTGCGGCGCACGGCGGCAACGCGCCAGTCTCTCTCGATAAGAGAGGCCCCAACGCGTGCGCCAATATCACCACAGCCGAGGATCAGCACCTGCATAGCTTCACGACCTCATCAAAGAGTGGCTAAGATACCACCCTAGCACGAGACCTTTTCTCAACGGGATACGCTTGAGTCAAACCATTCTCCAGAACCCCGTAACAGTCCTCCGTGGGGTGGGCAACAAAATGGCCGCCCGGCTATCGGACATCGGTATCCGGTCGCTCGAGGATTTACTGTTCCATTTTCCACTGCGTTATCAAGACAGGACGCAGGTTACTCCCATCGGTGGGCTGCAAGATCAAGTGGATGGATTGATCGAGGGCGAAATTCGCGCAGCCGCCGTTACCCTGGGCCGGCGACGTACGTTAGTCGTAAAGGTAGAAGACGGCAGCGGACTACTTACCGTTCGTTTTTTTCATTTTCGGCAGGCGCAGGTCTCGCAGTTCAAACAGGGCGCTACGGTGCAGCTTTTTGGCACCCCTCGTCGTCTGGGCGGACAGCTTGAAATGATTCACCCGGAGTACCGGCTGGGCGAGGGAGGCAATCTTGTGGAGACCGCGCTGACGCCGGTGTATCCCACAGTCAGCGGCCTCGGCCAGAACACCTGGCGCAAGCTTTGCGGTCAGGCGTTGACCCTGCTTGGCAACAACCCTCCCGAGGATTTGCTAGCCAATCTGACCGAGGACCAGATCACACTCCCCGAGGCCATTGCCTTTCTCCATAACCCACCGCCCGCCGCGGCATTGAGTGAGATCCAGCAGGGTCATCACCCCGCCCAGATCCGGCTGGCCCGTGAGGAATTGATCGCCCACCAGCTGACCGTGCAGGGCGTGCGTGACACGGAGCGACAACATCGTGCACCGTCTATCGCGTCCTTATCACCTATCACGACAGCGTTTCTTGCCAGCCTTCCGTTTACACCAACGGCCGCGCAAGAACGCGTAGCTCAGGAGCTGGCAGACGATATGTCTGCACAGCAACCCATGCTGCGGCTCGTGCAGGGCGATGTTGGCTCAGGAAAAACCCTCGTCGCCGCGCGGGCAGCACTGGATACCCTATCGGCCGGCTATCAGGTTGCCTTTATGGCACCCACCGAGCTCTTGGCCGAACAGCATTTTGCCAATCTGCAGACTTGGTTCGCTCCGTTAGGACTATCGGTAACCTGGTTAAGTGGTCGCACCAAGGGCAGAGCTCGCAAAGCCGTCCTCGACAAGCTAGTAACGGGTGAAGCGGGCATCGTAGTCGGCACACACGCCCTTTTTCAGGAGGATGTCCGGTTTGATCAACTCGGTCTCATCATTGTCGACGAGCAACACCGTTTTGGCGTTCATCAGCGTCTGGCACTCGCCGATAAAGGGGCCGAGGAACAGCGTCCTCATCAGCTTGCGCTCACCGCGACACCGATTCCGCGTTCATTGGCTATGGTCGCTTATGGTGATCTCGATTGCTCGATCATTGACGAACTCCCGCCGGGTCGGCAACCCGTGACCACCACTCTGATCGACCACGCCCGCCGCGAGGCAGTGATCCGAAGAGTGGGCGTAGCCTGCAGTGAAGGCCGGCAGGCCTACTGGGTTTGCACCGCCATTGAAGAAAGTGACACGCTCGACATCGAGGCCGCCGAAGCAACACGGGACGCGTTAAGCCATGCATTGGCTGATACCGCTATTGGTCTGGTACACGGCAAGCTCAAGCCCACGGAGAAGGCAGCGGTCATGGAGCAGTTCAAACGCGGCGACCTACAGCTGCTGGTGGCGACCACGGTCATTGAAGTGGGCGTGGACGTGCCTAACGCCAGCCTGATGATTATCGACAACGCCGAGCGGCTCGGCCTGGCACAGCTGCATCAGCTGAGAGGGCGAGTGGGACGAGGGACCCTCGATAGTCACTGCTTGCTTTTGTTCCGCCAACCGCTGTCTGCCACCGCTCAGCAGCGGCTAAAAGTGATGCAGGACTCCCACGATGGCTTTGTTATCGCTGAGGCTGATCTGGAGATTCGGGGGCCCGGAGAGCTACTGGGTACGAGACAAACCGGTCTCGCTGAGTTCCGCGTGGCGCGGCTACCCGAGCACGAACCGCTGCTGATCGAAGCACAGGCCTTAGCGGCTCGAATGTATCAAAGCGATCCGGAGCGCGCGCGCGGTCTGATGCAGCGCTGGTCCGGCGCCCGGGCTGATTTTGCCCGGGTTTGATCAACAGGTGTCGCATCCCCCCACACAGGCCGCTAGACTGTCAGCCCGCGTTACAAGAATCACACCCGTTGACTGAGTCGTCCTCCCCCCTCGATACCGCCAACGCTCCTGCTTCCAGCAGGTGGCGCGCCATGATCGAGATCACACGCTTTGACAAGCCCATTGGGACGTTCCTGCTACTGGCGCCAACGCTCTGGGGCATCGTGCTCGCCAATGAAGGCTATCCACCACTTCACCTGGTCGGCATCTTTTTGGCTGGTGCGGTCGTGATGCGCGCCGCGGGCTGCATCGCCAATGATCTCGCGGACCGCAACCTCGATGGTTACGTCGAACGCACTCGCTTGCGACCACTGGTAACGGGCGCGCTGAGCGTGAAAGAGGCGGTCGTACTGTTACTGGCACTGTTAGTTATCGCCCTGATGTTGGTGGCACTGACCAACACGCTGACCATTCAGCTCTCTTTTGCCGGAGCAGCACTCGCGCTGATTTATCCGTTGATGAAGCGCGTCACCCACTGGCCCCAAATTGTGCTGGGCGTTGCTTTTGCCTGGAGTATTCCGATGGCCTTCGCGGCTAGCACCAGCGCGCTACCCAGCGCGCTGTGGTGGCTGTTCGCCGCTAACGTGCTGTGGACGGTGGTTTACGACACGCAATACGCCATGGTCGACAGAGAAGACGATCTGGCCGTCGGTATAAAATCGACCGCCATTCTATTCGGAGACCTCGATGTCCGAATTATTGGCCTCCTGCAGTGCCTCTGCCTGTTCGCCTTTTGGCGCTGCGGCGTCGCCTTTGAGCTCGGCTTCATTTATGACGCCGCCGTTATCGCGGTTGGTGCGCTTTTTGGCCGCCACTTGTGGCGGATCAGGACACGGGATACTCGCCAGTGTTTTATCGCCTTTAACCAGAGCAAATGGATTGGACTGCTGATCCTGGTGGGCCTGTGCGGTCACTTCTGGCTCGGCACCGGCGCGGCCCTCTAACACCCCATGGACCCCCTTCATGCCACCGTCCATCGGTCACTGACCGAGATTGAGTCCAGTGAGTGGCACCGCTATTTTGATGGCGGTGATCCTTTTTTAAGCTGGCACTTTCTGACAGGCCTCGAGGCATCGGGTTGCACCACCGTAGAAACCGGCTGGCAGCCCACACATGTTCGCCTCGAGCAGTCGGGGTCGCTGGTGGGGCTCGTACCCGCTTACCTCAAGACGCACAGCTACGGAGAGTATGTCTTTGACTGGTCCTGGGCTGATGCCTGGCAGCGTATGGGGCTTCGTTATTACCCCAAACTGGTCACCGCTATTCCGTTCACTCCCGCGACCGGACAGCGCTTTGCCCAGATAGACAATGATCAGGTCGGCCTGCCACAGGTCGCTGCTGGCATGAAGGCGCTGTGTGAATCGCTCGATGTCTCCAGCTGGCATGTTCTGTTCCTTGAAGAATCGGCCTCGGCACAATTGTCAGACTGCGGCATGTCGCAACGGCTGACGACCCAGTTCCATTGGTTTAACCGCGGCTATCGCGACTTTCAGGACTTTCTGGACCGCTTCAGCAGTCGCAAGCGCAAAAATCTACGTCGTGAGCGTGAGCAAATTAGCCGCCAAGGCCTGTCGTTAGTCACATTGAAGGGCGAGTCCATCTCTCCTGAGCACTGGCAGTTTTTTCACCGCTGTTACCAAACGACCTATGCCAAACGATCAGGCCACGGTGGCTATTTGACGGAGGCGTTTTTTACCGAGACCTGCTCTGAGTTGGGCCAGGCGCCCGTGATGGTGATCGCCCAGCGTGAACGGCAGCCGGTCGCCGCTGCGCTATTTTTCGAGGGGGCAGACACGTTGTACGGGCGCTATTGGGGCTGCCTTGCAGAGTTTGATTACCTGCACTTCGAAGCCTGCTATTACCGGGGCATCGAATACTGTATCGAGAAGGGTTTATCGCGTTTTGATCCGGGCGCGCAGGGGGAACACAAGATTCAGCGTGGGTTCGAGCCCATTCTCACGTACTCCAATCACTGGATTGTCGACGAAAAACTACGCGAGGCAGTCGCACAATTCTCTGCGCAAGAATCAGAACACGTGCGCGCCTATCAGCGGGAAGCCGCTACGCTGCTACCCTTTAAGCAGGAGGGCGATCAACCTGCCTGAGGGGGCGCGTCGCGCAGAAACACCCAGGTATTACCCTCTGAATGATCGGCGCTGTAGTAGTAACCCTCACCCTTAAAACGCTTCAGCCTTGCGGGATCCGTCAGGCCCTCCTGAATAATGTAGCGCGCCATCAGGCCACGCGCCTTCTTCGCAAAGAAAGAAATCATCTTGTACTGACCATTTTTCAGATCGCGGAACTGAGGAGTAATGACGTCTGCATCCAGGAGCTTTGGTTTCACCGCCTTGAAATACTCATTAGAAGCGAGGTTGACCAGCACCGGGCTGCCACTGGCCTTAAGATGCTTCCCCAGCGTCTTGGTAATCTGATCCCCCCAGAACTCGTAGAGGTTCTTACCACCCGCATTCTCAAAAGGCAGCCCCATTTCCAACCGGTAGGGCTGCATTAAGTCCAGCGGCCGCAACAGGCCATACAAACCCGACAGGATACGCAGGTGTTTCTGGGCGAAGGCCAACTCTTCCGCGCTGAGCGTATTGGCCTCGAGCCCCGTGTAAACATCGCCCTTGAAAGCCAGTACTGACTGCTTGGCATTACTCAGCGTGAACGTTGGGTCCCAGTTCATGAACCGCGCATGATTGAGTGCGGCAATGTTCTCCGAAACACCCATTAAGGCCTGAATATCTTCCGGGTCCATTTTGCGGGCGTTGGCGACCAATGACGTGGCCTGCTTGATAAATAGTGGCTGCGTCGATTTTTTTGTCGTGGGTGCAGTCTCGTAGTCGAGGGTTTTAGCTGGCGACAGAATGGAAAGCACGGGTTTGCCTCTTCTGCAATCTATAGGAACAGAATGATAACCTTGGACGCCACCGATAAACACCATGGGAACAAGATGACAAACGAGACCCTCCCGGCGAGCAGTATCGACCAGATCATCGCCTGGCTGGGCCGCATCATCTGCTGGTGTGTTCCTGCTATGGCGCTCCTTGTCCTGATCATTGTGGTACTGCGCTACGGTTTCAACACCGGGGCGATTGCAGCGCAGGAGTCCGTGCAGTACCTGCACGCCACCGTATTTATGCTGGGCGCCGCCGTGACATTGGGCGCAGATCAGCATGTGCGGGTCGATATTTTTTATCGTAGCTTCAGTGAGCGGCAAAAGGCCTGGGTCAACATTCTCGGCCATGTCATCTTCACTTTGCCGGTGTGCGTCCTGATCGGCTGGGGATCGCTGGACTATGTGTTGGACAGCTGGTCTGCCCGAGAGGCCTCTCCGGAGCCCGGCGGACTAGCCTATGTTTTTTTGCTTAAAACCTTAATACCCGTGATGGCCTCGCTGCTGGCACTGCAATCACTGGCGCAGTGCCAGCGCGCGCTATCGTCACTGCGGCGCGGGAGCGCGTCGTGATCGAGGGTCAGCTCGCGCTGGCCATGTTCGTTGTCGTCTGCGGCGTGTTGCTGCTCGGCTTCCCTGTCGCCCTGACGCTGGGCGGCACCGCCTTGGGCTTTGCGGCCCTCGGCATTCTGCTTGGTCACTTTGACCCCGATTACCTGTCTGCGCTGACGGCCAGAATTTTCGGCACCATGGGGAACGAGACTCTCGTTGCGGTGCCCCTTTTCATCCTCATGGGTGTGGTACTCGAGCGAGCACGGATAGCAGAAGATCTGTTGGCTAATATGGCGGGGCTATTTGGCGCACGCCCGGGCGGACTGGGCGTCGCCGTGATTGTGGTGGGTGCATTACTGGCCGCCAGCACCGGCATTGTGGGTGCCACTGTCGTCACAATGGGTGTGCTGGCCCTGCCAACTATGCTGAAGGCAGGTTATTCACCTCAGCTCGCTGCAGGGACGATTTGTGCCACGGGCACGCTAGGACAAATCATCCCGCCTTCTATTGCGTTGGTGCTGCTGGGCGACATCATGTCGAGCGCCTACCAGCAGGCGCAATTAAGGATGAACATCATCAACACAGACACCGTATCGGTGGGCGATTTATTTGTGGGCGCCATGGTGCCGGGAGTGGTGTTGGTGATGCTCTATCTTGGCTATCTGCTGCTCCGTGCCATCTTGCAACCGGGGAGCGCGCCACCCGCTGCAGTCGACAAAACCGACGTGCGGTCGACGGCGTTGGCCGTGCTGCCGCCGCTGGGTTTAATCATGTTGGTCCTCGGCTCCATTCTCATCGGAGCCGCCACACCCACAGAGGCGGCCGGCGTTGGCGCCACCGGAGCATTGCTGCTGGCGTTATGCCGAGGCGCCCTGAGCCTCAACGTATTGCAGGACATCTCCCGGTCCACCCTTTACACCACCAGCATGGTCTTTCTGATCCTAATCGGCGCCGCGGTATTTTCGCTGGTCTTTCGGGGGTTCGGTGGTGACGCCATGATCGAATCTTTTTTTGAGGAGCTCGGCGGTGGACCACAAAGGGCACTGCTGGTCGTAATGTTGGTGATGTTTTTGCTGGGATTCATTCTCGATTTCATCGAGATCACCTTTGTAGTCGTACCGGTAGTAGGGCCTATTTTATTAGCCATGGGTTTTGACCCGATCTGGCTGGGAGTCATGATCGCAGTGAATCTTCAAACCTCGTTCCTGACGCCTCCCTTCGGCTTTGCCCTGTTTTACCTCCGTGGAGTCGCGCCCGAGAGTGTGAGTACCCGAGCGATCTATTCAGGCGTTTTACCCTTCGTGCTCATCCAGCTCCTACTGCTGGTGCTGATGTGGTGGTGGCCCAATTTGGTGCTATGGCTACCGGGCGTCTTGGGGCGATAATGGCGTCAACGGCGGTTGGTCTTTGTCCGATGCAATGCCGCGAAGTATTAAACCCATCAGCATCGTAAAAAGGGGCGACCATGTCAGTAGAAGAACTCGATACCCACCCACGGCCCTTTGGTGAATTGGCGCTGCAGACTATCGCCATGCCAAAAGATACCAACGCCAACGGCGATATTTTTGGTGGCTGGCTACTCTCGCAAATGGATCTGGCGGGCAGCATTACCGCAGCGGAATTGGCGGAAGGCCGTGTGGCGACCGTGGCGATCGAAGGAATGTCATTCCTAACACCGGTTCACGTGGGCGCCGTTGTGAGTTGCTACTGTGACGTCCTCGAGACGGGCCGAAGCTCCGCGCGCATCTTGGTAGAAGTCTGGATTAACGCCAAGCAGGACGGCGAGCCCCTAAAGGTGACCGAAGGTGAGTTTATCTACGTGGCCATTGATGAAAACAAACTGACCCGACCTATTCCGCAGTGAGGGTCACCGGCGGCAAGAGGCGATCCCGGCCGTTGAGATAGGCTCGCTCCGAGATCTCATGGTACGTGCGCACCCGCTCGGCAAAATCAAAGTACGAATCTGCAATTTTCCTCGCCATAGGGTCACTCTCTACCAGTGACTGAATCGCTACTTGGCTGCTGTCATACAGTGCGTCCATGATGTCATCGGGGAGCGGCAGCACCTCGGTATCAAAATCCGTGAGTAAAATCTGAAGTGATTCACTGTTATGGGCGGTAAAGTCGTCCAGCATATCGGTATTGGTCGCGCGTGCCGCAACCCGCACAATCGCCTGTAAGTCTGCCGGCAGCGCTGCGAGCGCGTCGGCGTTGACGATGATCTCCAGCATCGCCCCTGGCTCGTGCCAGCCTGGATAATAATAATAATCACCGACCTCCATTAGCCCGAGCGTTCGGTCGTTATATGGGCCCACCCACTCGACGGCATCAATCACGCCCGTCTGCATAGAGGTATAGACCTCACCACCAGCAATTCGCACGGCAGAGCCACCGGCCGCATCGAACACCTCTCCTGCAAGACCAGGAATTCGCATCTTTAATCCATTGAGATCCTCGCGATTATTCAGGCGAATATTGAACCAACCCGCCATCTGAACCCCGGTACTGCCTCCTGCGAAAGGCACCACGCCAAACGGTGCATACAGTTCATGCCACAGCTGCAGGCCACCGCCGTAATGCAACCAACCGTTCGCCTCCTGCGCCGTCATGCCGAAGGGCACCGCTGTATAAAATACCGAGGCTGGAATTTTGCCTTTCCAGTAGTACGACGCCCCATGACCCGCCTCAGCCACACCTTGAGAGACCGCATCGAATACCTCAAACGCGGGTACGATCTCGCCCGCACCAAAGACTTTGATACGCAAACGTCCACCTGAGGCCTCGTTGACGCGTCGCGCAAAGTTCTCCGGCGCGGCACCCAGCCCCGGCAACCCCTTTGGCCAAGTGGTCACCAGCTTCCACTCGATGGCCTGTGCGGGACCGTCGGAGGTCACCACCACCTGGTCTGAGGTGCCCGCCCGATCCAGCGTCCACAGTGCCACAACGGCCACCAGCGCGGCGGTCAGCCCGACTACCGCAACGGGTAAGACTTGTTTTTCACGCATGGCTTATCCTTAGAGAAGCGTCAGGTTGGCGTATTGAAGCACAAGCCACTTGCTACCTTCACTGAAACTCACCTCGACCCGGGCATTACCGCCCTGCCCCTCGAACTGGGTCACGACACCCTCACCGAACACCTGGTGCAACACCAAGCGGCCGAGTTCGATCCCTTCCGCGGGGGGTTCCGCTAGAGCGGCATGCGCGAGAGACCCAATAGGACGGGAAATGGCCCCATTCAATCGCACTTCCTCAATCAGGTCTCCCGGTATCTCGCGGATAAACCGCGAAGGCGTGTTGTACATATCACCGCCGTACAGCCGGCGATTTTCAGCGTACGTCACGATCAACTTTTTCATCGCGCGGGTGATGCCAACGTACGCCAGGCGCCGCTCCTCTTCCAGACGACCCGGCTCCTCAAGCGACATTTGGTGGGGAAACAAATTTTCTTCCATCCCCGCAATGAACACTAACGGGAACTCGAGTCCCTTCGCTGAGTGCAGCGTCATCATCTGAATGCTGTCCTCGTAGGGATCAGCCTGACCTTCTCCGGCATCGAGCGCTGCGCTATCCAGAAAAGCCTGCAGCGGCGAGATCGTCTCGTCCTCGGCCTCAAAGAGGCGGGTCGCCGTCTGCAATTCCTGCAGGTTCTCGACGCGCGCCTGCCCTCGCTCCCCTTTTTCAGAGCGGTGGTAATCCAGCAGCCCGCTGACCTCGATGACGTGCTCGGTCAGCTCATCCAGCGGCAGGGTCTCGGACGCCCGATCGAGATCATCAATCAGCGACTGAAATTGAGCCAATGCGGTCAGCGCCCGGGCCGGCAGTAAACTCTGCTCCCTGACACGATGAATGGCTCGCCACAAAGAAATCTGCTCTGCACGAGCCACCTCGCGCAGCTTTTCTACCGTCTTGCTGCCAATCCCTCGAGGCGGTGTGTTCAATACTCGTTCAAGTGCAGGGTCATCGTCGCGTGTTTGTGCGAGACGCAGATAAGCCAACGCATTACGTATCTCAAGACGCTCGTAAAATCGCTGGCCGCCATAAATCCGATAAGGGATCCCCTCGCGCAGCAACGCTTCTTCGAGTACCCGTGACTGAGCATTGGATCGATATAAAATCGCGATGGACCGGCGAGGGTGACCGTCGCCAGCCCAGGTCTCGGCTTGCTCGACGATATAGCGCGCTTCATCTTGCTCATTGAAACCGGCGTACAAGGTGATCGGTTCACCGCGCTCACCCTCAGTCCAGAGATTCTTGCCCAGCCTGCCTGCATTGCGCGCAATCAAACCATTTGCCGCCTCAAGAATGATTTCGGTAGAGCGATAATTCTGCTCAAGGCGCACCGTCTCAGTCCCTTTGAAATCCTCGGCGAAGCGCTGAATGTTTTCCACCCGGGCGCCACGCCAGCCGTAGATCGACTGATCATCATCACCTACCGCGACGACTGGAATGGTCTGACCTGCCAACACCCGCAGCCAAGCGTACTGGATGGTATTGGTGTCCTGGAACTCATCCACCAAAATCGTTTTAAACCGCTGCTGGTAGTGCTGAAGGGTTTCCGGAGACTTCAGCCATAGCTCATGCGCTCGGAGAAGCAACTCGGCAAAATCGACCAGGCCACCCCGCTCGCAGGTCTCCTCGTACGCCGCATAGATCCGCACCATGGTTTTGACATACAAATCACCCTCGGGTGCCTCTACATGACGCGCTCGCAGTCCTTCGTCTTTTTGCCCGTTAATGAACCACTGCGCCTGCTTCGGGGGCCAGCGAGCCTCATCAAGCTCAAGCTCGCGACAGACTCGTTTCACGACCCGCAGTTGGTCATCGCTATCGAGAATCTGAAACTGCTGGGGTAGGCCGGCTTCCCGCCAGTGTGCTTTCAAGAGTCGATGAGCCAGGCCATGAAAAGTGCCTACCCACAGGCCATGGGTTGGCATCTGAAGCATGTCCTCGATGCGACCCCGCATCTCCCGAGCGGCCTTGTTGGTGAAGGTGACCGCCAGCACAGATTGGGCTGAGAATCCCTCCGCTCGGATCAGCCAGGCGATCCGGTGAACCAACACGCGGGTTTTGCCTGACCCGGCGCCAGCCAGCACCAACAGGTGGCCTGAGCTGGCCGTCACCGCATCACGCTGCGCCGTATTGAGCGGGCTCAAAATATCCGATACATCCATAGCGAGAGTGTAACGGAATGGGGGGAATTGACTGAAGTAACCTTCGCGGCTGCTGTGTGGATAGCGGTTTCTTCAGATTGCTTTCATTGGTATAAAGTGACCAGCACTCGCAGACCTATTTTGAACAATCGTCGGTTTTAACGAGCCTCAAGGGGCTTTCAAGAAGGTCGAGAACATTGCGCCACACATCACAAGGAAATCGATCATGAAAATCCAAACTGCCTCACTGCTACTCGCACTCACCATATTACCCTTCAGTGCGGCTCGCGCCTGCGACATGCCCGTTGCGCCGCCCACTCCTGACGGCAATAGTGCCACTCTGGACGACATGATTTCTGCGCAGGGTGAGGTCAAGGCGTTTCAGGGTGCTAATGCCATTTACCTCGAATGCGTTGATGATCAAATGTCGGCAGAAAAAGCCTCTATTGACGAGGGAGATGACAGTGCACAGGAGCGATATGCCCTGGCCGCCGCTGACTATAATGCTGCCGTATCGCGGGAAGAGCAGGTCGCCGCTGACTTTAATACGGCAATTCGTGCCTATAAGGCGGCCAATCCCGACTGATTGCGATGCCCCTTGCCAGCCGCTGGCACGGGGCTATTCCACTGTCACTGAGTAGATTTGTTTGGTGCATTAATCTTTTTTGTGATCCTGTGCGAGAATTCCTTTGTCCTGGAGTTTTTTCGAAAGCTTTTCCACTGGAACCAATGCTATGACCCACATTGCAATGAGAAGTCCTATTACTATCATTCCATCCACAACGATATTCCTTTTACAAAAAAAGAGGTATCACCTCTTTTAATAGAATACTTTTGATAAGGTTGTTGAGTGAAGATCGTTACTTATAAATCGCGTGACTTACCTTTTCGTCTTCAGCGAAGGTTATCTCACAGCGAACCAAATTTAGGTGAAGC
>NYTG01000088.1 GCA_002683395.1 Halieaceae bacterium
CCTCCTCCATCACCCTACCCATGGAGATCCTGACCGGCGCAGCACAAGCCTTGGGGCGCGCGAGCCAGCAAGCGCTAAGCATCCGATGCTTCAGCCGAGACGGTGGTCTTCTTACTATTCAAAGCGGACTGACACTCGCAACTGAATCACTCGACGCGCTGGGCGAGATAGACCTGCTGATCATCCCGGCGATTTGGCGCCAGCCACGACGGGTTCTGCGTCGCCACCCCGAGCATATCGATACTATCGCCCGGCACCTCGACTCTGGCGGGATGACGATCAGCATCGGCTCAGGAAGCTTCCTGCTTGCCGAAACGGGTCGCATGAACGGGCGCGCCGTCACCACTCACTGGCAATGGTTTGACGCTTTCGCCATCCGCTACCCAAAGGTGCATCTCGAACGCCAGCAATTAATTACCGAGTCAGACAACGTCTTTTGCGTAAGCAGCGTGAATAGTGTCGCGGACCTGATGGTGTACCTGTGCGGGGAGATATTTTCTCCGCGCGTGGCGCGGCACATCGAGAATCAATTCTCGCCAGAGATCCGGCAGCGCTTTTCGCCCTCGCCTTTGGATGCACCCAGAGACCTTCATCACGACGAGCTCATCGCTGACGCGCAAACCGAGCTGATGCGTGATCTTCGCTCAACTCCGGCTATGCCGGCTTTGTCCGCTAAGCTTGGCGTCAGTGCGAGAACGCTGACGCGGCGCTTCAAATCAGCTACTGGGGTGTCCATCAGTGGCTACATTCAGCAACGCCGCCTCGATGAAGCCCAATCCTTGCTTCGCAGAACCAATCTCTCTATCACCGAGGTCGGCGTGGCCGTCGGCATCAATGATTCATCCCACTTTGCGCGCCTGTTTCGGGAGCAGACGGGGCTAACCCCTTCCGCGTTCCGGACTGCAGTGCGCGACAAAGCCTTTTCCGCCAAACCCCTTCCAGACTGAACTTGCAGGCCCGCCGCAGTTCGGGCTAAATGCCCGCCCCCGTATTGATTGAGAGTCACAGCATGTCCGATGTCTTGATTGTCGATGGTGCCCGCACGCCGATGGGCGGCCTGTTAGGCGACCTCACCGATGCCACAGCCAATGAATTGGGCACCGCTGCTATCGCCGCCACCCTTGAACGTTCCGGAGCGGCTCCTGACGCGATCGACGAGGTATTCATGGGATGCGTGCTACCCGCAGGCCTTAAGCAATGCCCGGCTCGCCAAGCAATGCTCGCGGCTGGCATCCCAAGCACGACGGGTGCGGTGACCATCAATAAAGCCTGCGGCAGCGGCATGCAGGCCACTATCTTCGGTGCCGACAGTATTGCCGCCGGCACTAACCAGCTGGTCGTAACAGGCGGACTTGAGAGCATGTCGAACGCGCCGCAAATTCTGATGACGGGTCGAAAAGGTCAGCGTCTCGGCCATACCAAGCTCTATGACCATATGTTCATTGACGGCCTCGAAGATGCTTATACCGGTGCTGCGATGGGAACATTTGCGCAAAAGACCGCAGACGAGCACAGCCTCACCCGCGAGGAAATGGATGCATTCGCCATTGAAAGCCTGACCCGCGCGCAGCGCGCCATCGACGAGGGCCTTAATAGTGAAGAAATCGCACCCGTCATCATTCGCACGCGCAAGGGGGAGCACACGGTTTCAGTTGACGAACAGCCCCACAAAGCGAACCTTGAAAAAATCCCCCAGCTGCGCCCCGCGTTTGCCGAAGGAGGCACCATCACTCCAGCCAACTCCAGTTCGATTTCAGATGGGGCCAGCGCACTCCTTCTGGCGAGCGAGAGCGCCATGCAGACTCATGGACTCACAGCCCGCGCGCGCATCGTGGCTCATTCGCGCAACAGCCTTGCGCCCGAGGCGTTTACGCTAGCCCCCATTGGCGCGACCGAGCAGGTACTGGCCAAAGCAGGCTGGTCGACCTCAGACGTTGACCTGTGGGAAATCAATGAAGCGTTCGCTATGGTCACCATGCTGACAATGCGAGCGTTTGATCTGGATCCCGCCTGTGTCAATGTTCACGGCGGCGCCTGTGCGCAGGGCCACCCGGTCGGCTCAACCGGCTCCCGGATTATCGTTACGCTAATGCACGCACTTAAACGCTATGGCAAGAAGCGCGGCGTTGCCGCTCTGTGTATCGGGGGTGGCGAAGCCACCGCCGTAGCCATCGAACTGATCTGATAACGCGACAACCCGCCATGCTCAGTGACATCCCAACGCTCCTCGATGACATCAGTGCCGGCCGCATGGTTATCCTGATGGATGATGAAGACCGGGAGAACGAAGGCGACCTCATTATCGCCGCCGAGAAGGTCACGCCGGAGATCATTAACTTCTTTGCCACCGAGGCCTGCGGCCTCATCTGCATGCCGATCACCCCCGAGCGGGCACGACAGCTGAATTTGCCCTTGATGGTGCGCGACAACCGGTCCCAGCACGAAACCAACTTTACTGTCTCGATCGATGCTACCGAGCAAATGGGGCCTGGCGTCAGCGCGGCGCAGCGCTCGCACACCATTCGTCAGGCGGTGTCACAACAGGCGACGCCCAAGGATATCCGCCAACCGGGACATATCTTTCCGTTGGTCGCTAAACCCGGCGGCGTGCTAAAGCGCGCCGGGCACACCGAAGCGGGCGTCGATTTGGCCCGCATGGCAGGCCTGGCGCCCGCTGCTGTGATTGTTGAAATCATGAACCCGGACGGCACCATGGCACGCCGACCAGAGCTCGAGGTGTTTGCCAACGCGCATCAACTGAATATGGGCACCATTGCCGATCTGATTGAGTATCGCTCGCTCCATGAGCAGTCGATCGAATTACATAGTGCCGAGACAATCCATACAGAGTGGGGTCCCTTTACGCTGCATACTTTTCGCGACCTGATCGACGACACGCTCCACTTCGCCGTCAGTCTTGGCGATCTCACCGAGGCTGGCGCGGTGCCGGTTAGGGTGCAGCCGGTCAATACCTTGCGCGACCTGCTCGGCACCCAACTCGACGCGACCAGCCCGCAAGGATGGTCCTATCGCGCGGCAATGGCTCACATCGCGAGCGCGGGCAGAGGCGTTGTGGTATTGCTGGGGGGCACCGAGACACCCGCTACCGTGCTCGAGGATTTAGACCAGTTGCTGCATGCGGAGCAGCGGCCCGCTCTCCCGCAGAACTATCGTCTCATCGGCACGGGGGCACAGATCCTGCGCCATCTTGGCCTGACTGATCTGCAGCTGATGTCGGCGCCGCTGCACTTCAATGCACTGTCGGGATTCAACCTGAACATCACCGACTTTCTCCCCGCCCCCGGGCGATAAGATAGACGCTCCCCACGACCACTGAACCTACCGCTCTCAGCAATGGAAAGTGAGCACGTCCTCTATTGCTGCCCGCTCGGTTCGTACGTCGTTCACCGCGGCCTCAGTGGGATAGCCAAACGACATGCCGAACATCAGCTGCTCGTGATCACCCAGCCCTAGTGTCGGGCGAATCACGTTGGCAAGAAACGCCAGCGAAGTCTGAGGGCACGACCCCAAGCCATGGGCCGTCAGCCCCAACATTACGGTTTGCGCAAACATTCCCAGGTCGCAGGCCTCCCTCAATCCAAATCCGGTTGGCAGAGTGAAAAAGGCAACGGCCGGGGCATCAAAAAAGCCGAAGTTCCGCATGAACCAGGCGTTCCGCTCAGCCTTTTGCTCTCGGGCGATCCCCAGCGCATCGTAAAGCGCGGTGGCTGAGGCGTACTGCCGATCTTTGTAGACCCCTTGGTACTGACCGTCGTAAGGAAAGTCGAGCGCCACCTCACCCGCCGCGAACTTGGCGGGCAATTCCGTGCGCAATGCTTCCAACGTATCGCCGGTGACAATATGAACAAACCAGGGCTGCGTATTGCAGTTACTCGGCGCCCGCTGGGCGACACCAAATACCGACTCGATAATCTGACGCGACACCGGGTCCGGCTTGAATTCACGCAGGGAACGGCGACCCTCGACAATATTGACAAAAAGTTCAGCCGAGCCTGCAGTATCGTTCATCGCTTTTGTGACCTCATTTTTTGACCTGAGCACCTCAGGCTCGCTATCCAATGCTTAAGCGTCCCGACGGGGATCTATCTCAAGTTCCCGTCAACGCGCTCGGGGATATATTCCGCAGCCAGCCAAGGTGGCAGCGCACTTCGCTGATTCGCCATTGCCGAGGGGGTGCCAGCCGACGCGCTGGTGGGGCACGCACCGGTCCCGAGCCAATCCAGCGCCGTTGCGACGAGCGTCTCCTGCGGGTCACCGAAGGGATTGAAAATGTCATCCTCTGCTGCGCAGAGTGTGAATCGGCCCGTGCCCTCGAGGCCCACCTGATGATACCCACCTTGGTTCTCACCATTGACGATCTCAAAAGCCGTCAGCCTCAACGCCACATCGCAATCCGCGCGCTCTAGGCCCTCGACACCGTCATGCATATCCCATCTCCCCTGCCCCACCTGCTTGCCAAAGGAATTCTCACCCACCATGACCACTTCCACATGAGGATCCAGCCCATTGATAACCAGTTCGCTGGCGGAGGCGGTCGAGCCCGAGGTAATAAAAGCGACGCGGATCGGTGAGAACGTCTCGGGCCGCTCATCAAACAGACCCCAGTTGTCCGTATCGTCATTAAAATCCGGATGCTGGTCGTTCACCTGGATCTTGAACGAGGGTTCGCCGGTTGCCGTCAGGCCCGCCAACAGATCCATCATCGTGTCGGCCACGCTGAGTAGCCCACCTCCGTTGTAGCGAAGGTCGATAATCAGGTCGGTCACATTGGCCTCTTTAAAAAGCGTTGTGGCATCCGCCAAGGAGGAGAAACCGTCCTCCGGAGTGAGGGCCGCGTTGATGAACTGGCGCAGATGGAGATAGCCCACAGGGGTGAGACCGGCGCGTTCAATGAGCAAGGGCTCTCCTGCCAACGCTGGTGGGGCAAGCTCATCTTTGGCAATGGAAATTTCGACCTCGGCATCATTCTGAACAAAGCGAAAGTTTCGGACCGCGCCCACCTCACCCGGACCAAAAATCTCTTCGCTAGTCGCCTCGCGAGCACTCAATTCATCGAGGGTCTCAAACCCTGACCCCGTGTCGACAGCCACTAATTCCATTCCTCTTCTCACGCCTGCTGCCCACGCCGGTCCACTCTCGAACACATCGATGATGAAAATTTGAGTAGCGGTCGAACTAGTACGAAAACCGAAGCCGACGTAAGCCCCGGAGCTGATGCTGGTCTCGTCCTCGGTAATGGTGGTCATGTAGGAAAAACCTCTGTCACGACCGTCGTCCAATAACGGCTTCAAGCGCGCGTCGAGGTAGGCTTGCGCGCTCGCGTAGCCAGATTTTTCTACGTTAGTCATCTCGTCGTACCAGAGGTACCAGCTGTCGGTGACCGCCTCTACAAAATCAATCTGTGCGGCAACGCCACAGGCATCCTCCTCTTCGGTGCCGCCGGCGGTATCGCCGCCTGAATCTCCACCGTCGGCTACCGGCGGCGCCGGCGGAGGTGCGCTGCTGCTCCCGCCTCCACCACCGCATGCCACTAGCGCCAAAGCCAATATGCCTACAACGAGCCCGTTAATCGCCTGCATGTCTCCACCACTTCCTGTGTTGTGTTCCCAAATGTTACACGTTTACGGCTGGTGGATGGGCTTTACAACGACTGCCCATCGAGGTCATCACCCGTCTGTTGATTCCCAACGCTCTGATAGCCTAAAGTGCTAATGACTTGTTCCGAACAAGTGCAGCGCAGCTGCGCGCCGACAACAACAACGACGTTATTAAGAGGGCCCCAATCATGCCGTCAACCGAAGACCGCTTAGCCATTGCCGAATTGCTGAATCGAATGGGCTACTACTACGATGAAAACCACCTCGATGACCTCGCCGCCAGTTTCACCGGAGACGCCGTCATGAGCATGCAGATTGGAGGCGGTGACAAAGTGGGGCCGTTTGAAGGCCGCGATAACATCATGGAACTGTATCGAGGCGCTAAGTCGACTCAGACTGACGTGCGCCGCCATGTCATTAGCAATATTTTCTTCGACACGACGGGTGACGCGCTGTCAGTGACCTCTTACCTGACGCTGTTCGCGACTGAAAACGCCGAAACCACGCTACTCACCACCGGTGTGTATCGAGACCAAGTGTTGCAGATCGAGGGTGAATGGAAAATCAGCCGACGCCATATTGATCTCGACAGCGCTTACTGAGACCCCGCATGAATCTCGGCCAGATACCCGCCAAAACCGCGCTACTTGATCCTGAGCGCGAAGCGCTGATCGATATTCCCAACGACCGGCGAATGACCTTTAGCCAGCTGGATGAGCGCGTCCGCAGACTCGCCAACGGCCTCTGCGAGTCACTGGGTCTCGAGAAAGGTGATCGCGTCGCGATTCTGTCCAAGAACTGCATCCAGTACATGGAGATTTTTTACGCCTGCGCGCGCTGCGGGCTGATCGCCCAGCCGCTGAACTGGCGGCTCAGTGAGCCCGAGATGGCTCGCATTCTCGATGATGGCGAGCCCAGCATCCTTATCGGATCCGAAGAGTATGCAGCGCTGGCAGAGCGGCTCACGAGAGCGGCCGGGCTGAGCCAGTCGCTGGTGTTTAGCACCGAGCCCGAATGCAATTACGAGGCATTGATTGCCGCGGCGAGTGACGCAGAGCCTGCTGCCGCGGCTAACGTCACTGGTGATGACCCGGTATTGATTCTCTATACCGGCGGCACGACCGGAGAATCCAAGGGCGCCCTGCACTCTCATCACTCGCTCTATATGGGCATGCTCAACCAATCGATCGCCGAGCGGATCGTCCCTACCGATGTGTATATGCTGACCGGACAGATGTTCCACATTCCAGTGGCACTGGCAATGAACTACATGGCGCACGGCTGCCCGGTGGTCCTGATCAACTTTGACGCGAAGCTCGCGCTCGAGGTGATTCAGCAGGAGCGGGTTTCGGCTTTTCTCGGAATCACGACAATGATCAACTGGATGATGGCGGCAGACGGGTTTGAAGACTATGACCTCAGCAGTCTCCGCAACTTCCAATACGGCGGCGGACCGATGCCGCGCTCCGTCGTCGAGGCTGCGCTCAAGGCCTTCCCCTGCACGATGATTCAGGGTTACGGCCAGACCGAGGGAATGACGATGACCTTTTTGTCACAGGAGGACCATCAGCGTGCGATTGCCGGCGACCATCCCGAACGGCTCGCCTCATGCGGTCGCGAAGGATTCGTTTCTGAGATTCGCGTCGTCAATCCCGATGGCGAGCCCGTCGCCAGAGATGGCCAGAGCGCGGGCGAGATTGTTGTACGCTCCGAAGCCAACATGCTGGGTTACTGGCGCCGCCCTGACCTCACGCAAAAGACACTCCGCGACGGCTGGATGTGGACCGGCGATATCGCAACATGGGATCAAGAGGGCTACGTTTTCATCGTTGACCGCGCGAAGGACATGATCATTTCTGGCGGCGAGAACATCTACAGCACGCAGGTAGAAGCGGCGATTCATCAGCATCCTGCCGTCCTGGAGTCGGCGGTATTTGGTGTTCCAGACGACACCTGGGGTGAAGCCGTAAAGGCTGTGGTCGTGTTAAAGCCCGGACAACAGGCCACAGAGGAAGAGATTATTGCCGAGGCGAGTCAACACCTCGCCTCCTACCAAAAGCCCAAGTCGGTGGATTTCGTCGAGGCGTTGCCCAAAGCACCCACCGGAAAAATACTTAAACGCGAGCTACGTGACCCCTATTGGCAAGAAGAGACCCGACAAGTATGAGCGGATTGCTATCAGAGGAGGTCCTGTCGCACATCGGCAGGCAGAGCGAACCTCGCCGAGAAATCGCAACGCGACGGGATATCCGCAAATATGCGGTTGCCACCGGCAATCGCCAGGCAAAATATCTCGATGGCGACGTCGCCCCACCGCTCTTCCATCTGCACTTATTTTGGGATGTCGTTCCGCTGGACGAGCTGTCACCCGATGGCGTGTCGATTGATCCACTGTTACCCCAGTTTCCACTGGATAAAGCCATGGCGGGGGGCCTCGATATCACCTATCACCAACCGATTAAACCGGGTGACTGGCTCACGTCCATCCGAACGCTTACTAACATCTACGAGAAAGCAGGTCGCAGCGGGCCCCTCATTTTCTATGACGTGCTGATGGAAGTCCGAGATGACGATGGCGACCTGGTGATCACTGAAAAGACCACGAGGATTCTGCGATGACCGCATCGCCCAGCGTAGGGATGACTCTACCCGAGCGTCGACACGACTGTGATGTCGTGCAACAAATGCTTTACAACGCCTCATTATGGAACGGCCATCGCATCCACTTCGATATGCCCTACGCCACCGAGGTCGAGGGCTATCCTGGTCTGGTGGTCGCCGGGCCGCTGATCGGGGACTGGCTGCATCAGGTGGTCGATGAATGGCTCGGCGACAGCGGCATGATCACCGGTATTGAGTACTCGAATCGTGTCGCGGCCTTTGTGGGCGAGACCCTCACTGCAGGTGGCACCGTCACTGCCTATGATGTCGACAGCGGCGAGCTCAAATTGGAAGTGTTCGTAAAAAACGATCGCGATGACGTGCTGGCACCCGGCGTGATCACCGCCAAATTGAACCGTTAAGGCGCGTGACGGTGACTAACATGGGACTGGGTGGTGAATTCGCGCTGATCGGCATGGCCGAGAGTGACGTCGGCATTGTCCCGGACAAGAGCCCCCGAGAACTCTGCGTTCAGGTCACGCTCGATGCCGTGCACGACGCCGGGCTGACATTGAAGGATGTCGACGGCCTGATCACCTGCAATGCCTTTGCAGAGCCCATCATGTATCACGCTGAGGCAGTGGCCGAGTACCTGGGTTGGCAGCCCCGGCACTGCGTCACGGTCAACACCGGAGGCGGCACCACTTTCATGGCGCTCAATATGGCCGCCGCCGCCATCGCCGCCGGTATGGCCGACACCATCGTGGTCTCCATGGCAGATAGCCTGCGCAGTTTCATGACTCGCGATCAGGCGATGGTCGTGCAGTCGAGCTCTGGTCACCCTCACTATGAACAACCCTACGGACCCACCGTGCCGGCTTATTACGCGCTCATCGCCCGGGCCCACATGGATCGCTATGGCACCACCGAAGCCCAGTTCGCTGCAGGGGCCGTCTCCTGCCGGGCCTGGGCCGCTCAGCACCCCAAGGCCCAAAAGCGCGACCCGATCAGCCTTGACGACGTGCTGAACTCTCGCGCAATCGCTGACCCACTGAAGGTGCTGGACTGTTCGCTGGTTTCAGATGGTGGCGCTGCGGTGGTCATTACGCGAAAAGATCGCGCTAAAGACGGGCCACACAAACCGATCACCCTGTTGGGTTATGGAGAGGGACACGCATACGAGCACATCAGCCAAGCCAAAGATCTCACCACGTCGGCAGCGGTGCAGTCTGGTCGGGCCGCCTATGCAGCGTCGGGTCTGACGCCTGATGACATGGATCTGCTGCAGTTATATGACTGTTTTACCCCAGCCCTGCTCATTCAAATTGAAGATTTGGGGTTTTGCGAGAAGGGCGAGGGCGGTGACTGGCTGGCCAGCGGCATCACGCTTCCGGGCGGCAGCAAACCCCTCAATACGCACGGTGGCATGCTGTCGTATTGTCATCCCGGCAACCCCGGGGCGATGTTCGGCCTGACGGAGGCCATCACGCAAATGCGTGGCGACGCCGGTGAGCGACAGCTATCCGACATCAAGACAACGCTCTGCCATGCCCAAGGTGGCATCATGTCAAGTCATGCGAGTCTAATTCTGGGCGTAGAGAGCTAAACATGGCGAAGCCCGTACCACAGCCGACACCGACCGAGCAGCCCTTCTATGACGCCTGCGCGCGGGGCGAGCTGGCGCTTCAACATTGTCAAAACTGCGGGCACAGATTGTTTTATCCCCGCACCCACTGCGATCAGTGCCACAGTACTGATCTGGTATGGCGGACCGCCAGCGGCGCCGGCCGCATCGCCAGCTACACCGTCGTTCGCCGCGGTGTTTCCGCTGACTTTGAAGCACCCTATATCGTCGCCCTGATTGATCTCGAGGAAGGCCCCAGGATGATGAGCCAGATCATTGAGGCTGACCCTGAAGCGCTCGCGGTGGGCTTGTCGGTCACCGTAGACTTTGCAGCGTGGTCCGAAGAGATCACACTACCGGTATTTCGACTCCACCCCGCGCTGGCGGGCGACCACCCCTGATGGAAAGCCGATACCACGAGAGACGACCATGAACAGCCAGACGATTCCTGTTGCGGTGATTAACCCAGACGCCCCTGCTGAAAGCCTCGAAGCGAAACAGCCCAACATTGATAACGGCACGGAAATCTATGCCAAAGAGGGCTACTTCAGTGCCGAACAAATGGAACGAGAGTGGGACAAGGTATGGAGCGAGAGTTGGCTCATTGCCGGGGTCAGCACTGACCTTCAGGAACCCGGTGACTACTTTCTATTTCGCGTGCGCAGCGAGTCCATCATCGTCACTAAAACTGAGGCAGGCACCCAGGCATTTTATAACGTGTGCCCTCACCGGGGGGCGCGACTCCTCAGCGAACAACGCGGTAACAAAAAAGTATTCGTGTGCCCGTTTCACAGTTGGAGTTTTCGCAACAGCGGTGAGCTCCGCGCGATCACCGATGAGGAGACCTTTCAGGAGGCGGTCATCTGTCATCGCCCGGGCCTCTCTCCCGTCGCCTGTCAAGAACATGCCGGGCTAATCTTTATCTGTATGTCTGACAACCCTCCCCCACTCAAAGACGCCATTGGCTTGCCCGAGGGATACCTAGAGAACTACCAGATCGACAAGATGCGGGTGGTGCGGCACGTGCGCAGCGAATGGGGATCCAACTGGAAGGTGGGCGTAGAAGCTTTCTACGAGAGCTATCATCTGCATGCCGTCCACCCAGAAACCCGGGGCGTGATGGGCGATCTGAATGTGCAATACGACTGTTACCCCAACGGCGCCAGTAGAATGATTGTTCCACTAGGCCAACCCAGCCCACGACAGGCGGACCAAACTACGGTCAACGAGGGACTGCAGTGGATGCTGCAGGAAACGGGCGTGGATACGGCGCAATTCGATGGCACGGCAGCGGATGTGCGAGCCGCTATCCAACAGGCCAAGCGCGAACGGTCCGACCGGCTCGGACTGGGTTACGAACGCTTTACCGACGGGCAACTGTCCGATAGCTGGGCGACAGGCATCTTCCCTAATGTGCAGATCGGCTGTCATCCGGAAGCAATCTTCCTCATGCGCTTTATGCCTCACGACACCGACCCCGAGCGCTTCTGGTACGACACCATGACGCTGTTGTTTCCGGTGGACGACCCAAATTACTGCCCCCCGGCATGGATGGGCCTTCCGGAAGGGACCGATGTCACCGGAACCGTGCGACCCGAGACAGAGGACTTTTTGATCGACGAAGACCCGGGTCTTGGCCTCGTACTGAGTCAGGATGCGGCGTTTTTACCCTCGGTACAGGAAGGCATGCGCAGCAAAGCTTTCAAGGGTCAGCTCTGGGGCGAGCAGGAACAGCGACTACGGCATTTCCATGTCGAGCTGGAGCGTCGTCTCAACGGCTGAGTTCCACATTGCGCTCCATCGCAGGCAGGTCGGCGCAGATAAGCGATTTTTATCAATATAAACCAATGCGTTAACGCTATGATGTTAGAAAATACTTCCTGAGAATGCTGACCGCCGCAGCCTCCAAAAAACCCTCCAACTGTGTATACTCCTCGCCCCACCCTCTGCCGGAGAGAAAAGCGATGAATGCCCCACAACAGGTCGTAATCAGCCCCGATACCGAAATCAAAATGCAGGAAGCATTAAAAGCTCAGCGAGAGAGCTACATTGAGGAAGGATTCGTCTCGGCAGAAACCCGGATTGATCGCCTGAATCGCGCGATTGACGTGCTGGTGCGTCACGCAGATCGTATCAGCGAAGCCATTAACAAGGATTTTGTCTGCCGGCCTGATCAGATCAATCTGATGACCGATGTCGCGGCCTCGATTGGCTCGATGAAGCACTGCCGCAAACACCTGAAAAAATGGATGAAGAACGAAAAGCGACCCTCAACGTTCCCTTTGGGATTGCTGGGCGGGCGCTCACATATTCAATACCAGCCCAAGGGCGTTGTGGGTATCGTCGCTCCCTGGAATTTTCCGGTGGCCATGGTATTCCAACCCCTCGCCGGCATCCTCGCCGCGGGCAACCGGGCGATGATCAAGCCCTCAGAATTCACGCCCGAAACCTCTAAGGTCATTGAAGAAATTGTGGCCGAGGCCTTTGATCCTAGTGAGGTCACCACCTTCTCCGGCGGGCCCGAAGTCGGCCAGGCTTTTTCTGCTCTGCCCTTTGACCACATGATCTTCACTGGCGCAACCAACATCGCCCGCCATGTCCTCACCGCGGCGGCACGGAACCTGGTGCCTGTAACACTCGAGCTAGGCGGTAAATCTCCGGTGGTGATTTCCCGATCTGCTGACCTCGAGCAGGCCATTGAGCGGGTTATGGTCGGCAAAACGCTAAATGCCGGCCAGATCTGCCTGGCACCCGACTACCTGTTGGTACCGGAAGAGCAGCTCGAGGAAACAATCAGCCTGGCCACCAAACTGGTGCGCCAGATGTACACCAGCCTGCGCGACAATAACCAGTACACAGCGGTCATTAATGAGCGCCATCACAAGCGCCTAAGCGGCTATCTTGAAGACGCCGAGCAACGCGGCTGCCGCATCGTTCCGCTCAACCCTGCCAACGAGGATTTCAGTGCTGGCACCAGTAAGATCCCGCCGACCCTGATCGTGTCGCCCGAGACCGATGCGCTGTGCATGAAAGAGGAGATCTTTGGTCCTTTGCTGCCGATCCGCACCTACAAAGATTTTGACGAGACCATCGACTTCATCAATGCCAATCCGCGACCGCTGGCGGCGTACTACTTCGGCACCGACAAGAGCGAAGAAGAAGCCTTTTTGCATCGCACCACCTCTGGTGGCGTCTGCATCAACGATGTGATCTTCCATATTGCGCAGGAAGACATGCCTTTTGGCGGCGTCGGACCCTCTGGTATGGGGTCTTACCACGGCATAGAAGGTTTCAAGACCTTCAGTCACGCCAAATCGATTTATAGCCAAACGCTGAAGTTCAACGTCGCGAAGCTCGGCGGCGTTCTTCCCCCGTACGGCAAGGCGACCGACAAGAACATCAAGGCGCAGATCAAAAGCTAGTCATTCTGAGCAACGTCAAGAGGTCTTAGCTCAGTCCAAAAAAACCCCGCTGCCGCGGGGTTTTTGCTTTCATGGGCGCCTATTTCAGAATGTAAGCCTGCACCATGAGATCCCGGGTAAGCGGGTTGAACTTGATGACATCGAGGTTCATCTGGCCGTTCGTAATGTTCACGACGTTGCGCATTACAACGACACCCTCCACCAACTCCCAAAACCCTTGGAAGCGCCCAGAGGCGAATCCTTCGCTGGTGAAGCCTCGACCCTGACCATCGACGGTACCCCCTGATCGATCGGCGTCGTAACTGAGGTGATAGGTGACATACACCTTGCCGTAACCCTCCATATCGCCCTCAGCGCTGATAGACGTCACGTCCTCCCCCAGAGTGACTGAAGTGACATTCATCGGCGCGTCGGGCTGACGCTTCTCAAGACCGAGATCACCGTGGCTGTCAGCCATGGCGAAGGGTACAAAGCAGAGTGCGCAAGCCAAGATCAATCGTTTCATTTCCTCTTCCTTTTCAAAGTTATTGCGGATATTCGCTCTAATAAAGGGCGGTCCGTGCCCGATGATATCTTCCTGAGTGGTCGGGCTTACCATACTTAACCGACGCCAAAAAAACAGGGGTCATTCCCCCCCGATTTATCCAGTAATATCGAGTTATGTTGAAGCGCGTCAAAACGCCATGCTTTAAATCCCTGCATCACCTCGCCTTCCTCCTGATGGTGAGCTGGCTTCTGGCCGCCTGTACGCCGGCCTGGCAGCAACCCGTCAGCGCTGAAGACCTTGACTACACGAGCGAGATCAAAACACTGAGCAAGAGCGGCGTGACGGTGACCGTTGCCGTTCCCTCTGCAGAAGAGGTCAAGCAGCTATTTGGAACCGATCTTTACAAGTCACGAGTGCAACCGGTTTGGATGAAGGTGGTGAACCAAACAGGCGGTGACTTGACGCTGATGCGCAGTGCTGTCGACGACGCTTATATCTCGCCCGCAGAGGCGGCCTACTTGCGTCACTCCGGCTCGAAGAACACAAAAAGAGAAATGGATATCTTTTTTCAAGAGAGTGAGTTCGAGAACCCAATTCAATCGGGCGATACCGTGGACGGCTACGTCTTTACCAATCTTGATGAGGGCTACAAAAATGTCAACGTCGACTTATTAGGAGATGATCTCCTGATCAACTTCGCCTTTACACTCAAAATATCTGGATTCACCACCGACCACGAATATATCGACCTCGACAGCATATACCCGACTATTGAAAACATAGAAGATGTCGCGTTGCTTCAGGATAGATTGCGGAAAGAACCGTGCTGCACGTCCAACAAAGCGGGCACCAAAGAAGGGGACCCGTTGAATGTTGTCTTTATCGGACCCCGTTCGGCCATCGTCAACGCGGTGGTGCGGCGCAACTGGCACGTAACCGAAATCAACCACATGGAATCGGCGATGAAGACAACGCGGTCCTTTCTATTTGGTAGTCAGTACCTTTACTCCCCGATTAGCGCGCTTTATCTCTATGGGCGCTCGCAAGACATTGGGCTACAAAAAGCACGCCAGTCTGTTAGTCGACGCAACCACATGCGGCTATGGCGGGCGCCTTACAACTTCCAGCAGCAAGAGGTTTATATCGGGCAGATCAGCCGCGATATTGGAGTCAAGTTTCAAAAAAACACCCTCACTACCCATGCGATTGACCCTTATGTAGATCACACCCGCGACGGCCTCGCAGACGACCTTGCGTACTCGCAGGGCCTCAGTGGTGTCGGCTACATCGGGGGCTCTCGTATTTCTACCGAGGACGACACACATTACAATCTAACCCCCGACCCCTACTTTTCCGATGGTTACCGCGCGGTTTTCTTTTTTTCCGATACACCGGTGCCACTGACCGATATTGACCAGCTTTTGTGGCACCCCGCGTGGCACCCGTCTCTCGACAAGGACACCACGCCGCAATAGTGAACGGCCACTTTATGCACCTTTGCACTGTACCGCCTGTTTCGGCCTGCATTCGACTGGCGATTACGGCGTGTTGCATGATGATTCTCAGCGCTTGTTCCAGTCAGACTGCGGTACCCTTTTCGTATTCTATTGAGCCGCTGTCATTTGAACCGGGAAACACCTACAACATTACAGATGGCAGGGCGCGATTTCGCGAGATCTTTTGCGCCGCCAATAAGGATCACGGCGAGTCATTACCTGATTACATGCCATGCGAAGAAGCTTTGGTGCGGTTTGATAATGAACCGAACCCCACTGGAAGGCCCGTTGATCTGGGCCCTTCATCAAGCAATTTGCTGGGCAAGATGGTGCCGGGGCTCGCCTACTCCTGCGTCAAACGATGGCTGCATCACGACAACTCCGCCCCTAACCAC
>NYTG01000089.1 GCA_002683395.1 Halieaceae bacterium
AGCGTGTCGGGTTTGCGGGGTAAAAGTCTGTTGGCGCGAGTAAAGGGATCGATGCGTCTTGTCCTTGCGGTCTGCCAATCGTTATCGGTCATCTGGCGCGTCAAACCCGATGTGGTATTGGGTATGGGCGGTTACGCTGCCGGGCCTGCCGGATTAGCCGCTTGGCTCACCCGAAAACCGCTGGTGATTCACGAACAAAACGCAGTCGCCGGTACCACGAATCGCTGGCTGGCGCCGATGGCAAAACGTGTGCTGTGTGGTTTGCCCGGAGGCTTTGCGGCGGACAAGGAAGCAGAGGTGGTCGGTAATCCGGTCAGAGCGACGCTACAGCCGGTTGATCGCGAAGCGTTGAACCAGCTTTCTGGCTTTTCTGTTGAGCGACCTCTGAGAGTATTGGCGCTGGGAGGCAGTCTTGGCGCTGCACCGCTGAATCAGTTGCTCCCGGCCGTATTCCATCTTCTGGTAGAGCAGGGCCTGGGTCAGTCGGTAGCGCTGTGGCAGCAATGCGGTGAGCGCAACCGGACAGACGCCGACGCAGCATGGCAGAACAGTCCGTTTGCAGATCGTCGGTGCGACGATTTTATCGAAGACATGACTGCGGCCTACCGTTGGGCAGATTTAGTGATTGCGCGGGCCGGCGCCCTCACCATTTCAGAGTTAACGGCTACCGGCACTGCCTCGTTATTAATACCCCTGCCACACGCAATTGATGACCACCAGACCAAAAATGCTCGCGTACTTGCGGATTTGGGTGCGGCATTACTGTTGCCTCAGATTGACGCCTCCCCCGAGCAGGTGGCACAGCTGTTAATGAAGTGGGTTGCCGCACCGGCGACCTTGCTGGCAATGTCGAAGTCCGCCTGTCAGGCGCGGGCCGCCGAAGCCACTCATCGCGTTGCCGAAGTGCTCACGGGGGTGATGCGTGCAGATGGTTGAGCCACGTCCTCGGATACCCGGCATGGGCCGTACTCGCCACATTTTTATGGTGGGTATCGGGGGCGCCGGCATGAGCGGTATCGCCGAAGTATTGGCGAGCCTGGGATACGCCGTGACGGGTTCTGATCAAACCGAGAGCTCAGTGGTCGCAAGACTGCGTTCCCTCGGGATCACCGTTCATATTGGCCATGCCGCTGAGCACATTGAGAACGCGGATGTGTTGGTGGTGTCGGCGGCAGTGCCCGATGATAACCCAGAGCGATTGGCGGCCCGCGAAAGGCGTATTCCCGTTGTCCCGCGTGCAGAAATGCTGGCAGAGCTTATGCGCTATCGCTTTGGCATCGCCGTCGCCGGCACGCACGGTAAAACCACGACCACTAGTCTGATCGCGGCCATTCTGGGTGAGGCGGGCGAGGATCCGACCTTCGTTATCGGCGGTTTGCTCAATCAGGCGGGGGCTAACGCGGCGCTGGGTGAGGGGCAATATTTGGTGGTAGAGGCAGATGAGAGTGATGCCTCTTTTCTGCACCTCCAGCCCATGATGGCGCTGGTCACCAATATCGAAGCGGACCATATGGAGCACTATGAGGGAGACCTCGCCCGCTACATTCAGGCCTTCGACGGATTTCTGCACAACCTGCCTTTTTATGGCCCAGCTGTGATGTGTCTGGATGATAAGGGCGTGCGGGATCTCATCCCGGAGCTCTCGCGCCGGGTGATTACTTATGGCCGTCACAGCGACGCTGACTACAGGCTCGACAATTATCGTGGCGAGGGTTTGTACAGCCACTTTGAGCTGCTTCGCCCCGAGGGGACAACGCCTTTGGCGCTCACGGTGAAAATGCCGGGTTTGCACAACGCGCAGAACGCGGTTGGCGCTGCTGCGTTGTGCTCAGAGCTGGGCATTCCTGATGAGGCCATTGTGAAAGGGCTTTTAGAGTTTGCTGGAGTCGGTCGGCGCTTTTCGGACTTGGGGGAGGTGCGTTGGAAATCTGGCAGCGCACGTCTGATTGATGACTATGGACACCACCCAACAGAGGTCGCGGTCACGTTGCAGGCGGCGCGGGATGCGTTTGCTGGCCAGCGAGTCGTCATGGTCTACCAACCTCATCGATTCACGCGCACGCGGGATCATTTCGATGAGTTTGTATCGGTGCTCGGTGAGGCGCAGTGCTTGATCCTGCTGGATGTCTATTCCGCCGGCGAAGTGGCGATAGAGGGAGCTGATTCCCAGTCACTGGCAAAAGCGATTCGCTCCAGAGGCGTGGTGGAGCCGATTGTAGTGTCTGACCAGCGTCAGCTCGCCGCAGTGTTAGCCGGTGTGATGGAGGATGCTGACATTCTGCTGATGCAGGGAGCAGGTGATATTGGGCGACTGGCAGGCGCCCTGGCTGATTGTGAGTCACTGGAGGTGCTGCAATGAGCCGCGGGCCTTTCAGCGGGAAGACATTGGCAGTTATGTTGGGTGGTACGGCCGCTGAGCGCAGTATTTCTCTGCAGAGCGGTGAGAACGTGGCGCGTGCGCTCGAACAAGACGGCGCGAACGTGCTGCGGGTTGATCCTGCAGAAAAGGATTGGCCAGAGCGGCTCAAGGAAGCGTCCTTTGTCTTCAACTTGCTGCATGGCCCGGGTGGAGAAGATGGCACGGTACAGGGTCTGTTTGAACTGATGAAACTGCCCTATAGCGGCTGTGGACTGATGGCCTCTGCGCTGACCATGGACAAGATTCGGACCAAATGGGTCTGGCAGGGTGTGGGGTTGGCTACCCCGGCGTTTGAGGTGCTTGAGAAAAATACAGACTGGCAGGCGGTCATTGAGGCACTGGGGACCGTCTTCGTGAAGCCTGCGCTTGAGGGTTCTTCTCTTGGGATGAGCAAGGCCACTAGCGCCTCCGAACTGGAAGCTTCCTTCCTTCAAGCCTCCCGCTATGGCACCGAGGTGATGGCAGAGCAGTTTATCCCGGGCGCTGAGTACACGGTGGCCATTCTAGGGGACAAGACCCTGCCCAGTATCCGTATTGACGTACCCGGCGAATTTTACGATTTCGACGCGAAGTATCGCTCGGAAGAAACCTGCTTCACCTGCCCTTCGGACTTGACGACGGATGAGGAGGCGGCGCTTTCGGCGCTGGCTCGTGCTGCCTTCGATGCAGTGAGAGGAGAGGTTTGGGGTCGGGTCGACGTCATGCGAGACCCGGCGGGCGGTTGGCAGCTCCTCGAAGTGAATACCGTTCCCGGTATGACTTCACACAGTTTGGTCCCGTTGGCGGCAAAGGTGGCGGGACTGAGCCTGCTCGATTTACTGAGCGACATATATGAACACAGTCTTGAGGTGCGTCATGTCGAGGCCTAATCGAGTTGCGGGGCAACGCGCAGAGGCATCTGTGGCGACTATTTCGCCGCTCAGACGATGGTTGAATCGCACGCTGCTGGGATTGGGACTGGCACTGGTGGGTGCGGGTCTGTTTCAGGGCGGTGCAAGCTTGAGTGCGCAACAGGTCGAGCGGCTTACGGTATTAGGCGATGTTCGCCATATTGATGCCGAGGCCATTCAGGCGCGGCTTGCGCCCCGGGTTGCCGAAGGCTTTCTCGCAGCCGATCTCACCGATCTCCGCCACGAACTCGAATCCTTACCCTGGGTTTACAGCGTGAATACCCGACGCCGCTGGCCAGCCGAAATTCAGGTAACCCTCGTAGAGCAGCGCCCGATGGCGCAATGGGGTGAGCTGGGCTACCTCAATCACGAGGGTCAATTCTTTCCCGCCTCGCGTGATCCTCTCTACGACGACCTGCCTGTGCTGAGCGGCCCACAAGGGGCAGAAGTCTCTCTAATGCGTCGTTATCAGATGCTAGCAGGACTGTTTGAACCCACGGGGCTGACGATCGACAAGTTGTCCTTAGATGCGTTGGGGCAGGTGGCGGTGCAATTTGACAGCGGTCTGTCGCTGCTGCTGGGTGCAAGGGAGATATCCCAGCGCGTGGCGCGCTTCAGGCGCCTGTGGGAAGAAGCACTGCCCGCACAGGCTGTGGCAAAAGTGGATCTGCGTTACGAGTACGGAGCGGCGGTGACATTTAGCGATGCGGGGCTGGCTATGCGGACCGCGCAGAACAAGGGGGAAGGGTGATGGCCGGTGGAGAGAATAAACAAATGATTGTGGGGCTCGATATCGGGACCTCAAAAGTCGTTGCGGTTGTCGGGGAGATAGACCCCGATGGCGGTATGGAAGTGGTCGGCATCGGCTCGCATCCTTCTCGAGGTATGAAGAAAGGGGTCGTGGTGAATATTGAATCCACGGTCAACGCCATACAGCGTGCTGTGGAAGAAGCGGAACTGATGGCCGGGTGCCAGATTCACTCGGTTTATGTGGGGATCGCAGGTAGCCACATTCGGTCGGTGAACTCACACGGGATTGTGGCGATTCGTGATCAGGAGGTGTTCCGGCAGGATGTGGATCGCGTGATCGATGCGGCGCAAGCGGTGGCAATCCCCGCAGATCAGAAAGTGCTGCACGTGCTCCCTCAGGAATACGTGATCGATAACCAGTCCGGTATTCGGGAACCTCTCGGTATGTCCGGAGTCCGCCTGGAGGCAAAGGTGCATCTGGTCACCTGCGCCGTCAACGCGGCGCAGAACATTGAGAAATGCGTTGAGCGATGCGGGTTATCGGTGGACGGGATTATTCTAGAGCAGCTCGCCTCGAGCTACTCGGTCATCACCGAAGACGAGCGGGATCTAGGCGTTTGCCTGGTCGATATCGGCGGCGGCACTTCTGACATTGCCATCTTCACCGACGGTTCGATACGCCACACCGGTGTGATTCCTATTGCGGGTGATCAGGTGACTAACGATATTGCTATGGCTCTGCGCACACCCACTCAGCACGCCGAAGAAATCAAAATTCGATACGCCTGCGCACTGACACAGCTCGCTGGGCCCGATGAAACCATCAAGGTGCCCAGTGTGGGTGATCGGCCGCCGCGTGACCTGTCTCGTCAATCTCTTGCAGAGGTGGTGGAGCCGCGCTACGACGAATTGTTTACCTTGATCCAGTCGGAGCTTCGGCGATCCGGTTATGAAGAACTGATACCCGCTGGCGTGGTCCTGACCGGCGGCACTTCAAAAATGGAAGGCGCAGTCGACTTGGCTGAGGAAATCTTCCATATGCCGGTCAGAGTCGGCGCTCCTCAATACGCGAGGGGACTGCACGACATTATCCGAAATCCTATTTATGCCACCGCGGTGGGGCTGCTGCTCTACGGAGCAGAAGAAGCTCGCGATGCTGCGACGGAGCGTCATGAAGCGCAGTCCGAAGGTGAGGGTTTTGTCGGGCGAGTCAAAGCGTGGCTCGCACGACATTTTTAGCAGGTTTTTTGGCAGGGCTCGCGGTTTGGGGCTTTTTTAAAAAAAGGGGAGAAAACGATGTTTGAATTAGTAGACAGTGCACCGCAAAGTGCCGTGATCAAGGTGATCGGTGTCGGCGGCGGAGGGGGTAATGCCGTTCGACACATGATCGATCATCAGGTCGACGGCGTCGATTTTATTTGCGCCAATACCGACGCTCAGGCGCTTTCTGATATTAGCTCTAAAACAGTGCTGCAGTTGGGCGCAGGCATCACGAAAGGTTTGGGTGCGGGTGCCAATCCGGAAGTGGGTCGTGCCGCAGCCCTCGAGGACCGGGACCGCATCGCCGACGCTATGCACGGCGCTGACATGGTGTTCGTGACCGCGGGGATGGGTGGTGGAACGGGTACCGGCGCGGCCCCGATTGTGGCTGAGGTCGCCCGGGAGCTCGGCATATTGACGGTGGCCGTGGTGACTCGGCCGTTTAGCTTTGAGGGCAAGAAGCGTCTCAATACGGCGGACGATGGTCTCAAGGAAATTGCGCAGCACTGCGATTCCTTGATTACCATTCCCAACGAGAAGCTGCTGGAAGTGCTGGGCTCCAACACCACGCTGCTCGACGCTTTCAAGGAGGCCAACGATGTTCTGCTGGGCGCGGTACAGGGCATTGCTGACCTCATCATCCGGCCGGGTCTGGTCAATGTGGATTTTGCCGATGTCCGCACCGTGATGTCTGAGATGGGTTCCGCCATGATGGGAACCGGCAGCGCTAGCGGCGAGAGTCGCGCACGAGAGGCGGCTGAGCGTGCTATCAATAGCCCTCTCCTCGATGACATCGATCTCAGTGGTGCACGGGGTATTTTGGTCAATATCACCGCAGGTCTGGACCTGTCACTGGGTGAGTTCTCCGAGGTCGGCGCGACAATCGAAGATATCGCGTCAGAGGACGCTACTGTGGTGGTCGGTACCGTGATCGATCCCGAGATGACCGACAGTCTCAAGGTCACCGTGGTCGCAACGGGACTTCGTAATGCTGAGGCGCGGCCATCGCTGACAGCGGTCGAGCCCACAGCGGTCGCGAGGCGGCCGGCAACAACCGGTGCGGACTACGAGGATTACGATTTGCCTCCGGGCGTGCGTCAGGCGACCACCGCAGCAATGGATGGCCAGACGGCGCTCAGGATGGATGAGGATCTTGATGAGCAGCTGTTCGATGTACCGGCGTTTCTCCGTCGCCAGGCTGACTGAGACGCTGTAAAGCCCCGAATCTTGTAAATAGTCGGGGCAGGAGTGCTGGATTGAGGTAGCGCGCCCTAGTAATGTCCTCTCTTAACAAGAGGGGATCATATGCTTCGGCAACGTACCCTGCAGGAGTCGATTAAGTCGACGGGTGTAGGGCTTCACTCCGGCAACAAGGTGGCCATCGTGCTCAGTCCGGCGCCAGAGGACACGGGCATTGTGTTTCGTCGCATCGACCTGAATCCGGTCCGGGACATCCCCGCCCGGGCGGATTGGGTCGATGAGACTGACCTCTCTACCAGTTTAGGCAGTGGCGACGCACGGGTGACCACGGTAGAGCATCTTTTATCTGCTCTCTGCGGGCTTGGCGTTGACAATGCCTTTATCGACATCGACTCGGCAGAAGTGCCCATCATGGATGGCTCGGCGAGTCCTTTTGTCTACCTGCTGCAAGCGGCGGGCATTCGCAAGCAATCCGCAGCGAAGCGCTTTATTCGCGTGACAGACGAGATTGCCGTGAATGATGGTGATAAGACCGCCACATTGAGACCCTATGATGGATTTCGTGTGACGTTTGCCATCGATTTTGACCATCCCGTTTTTCGAGCGCAGTCGGGTCGTGCGACCCTCGATATCAGCAGCGAGGCGTTTGTTCGCGAGATCAGCCGGGCGCGTACTTTTGGTTTTGTGCATGAATTTGAATACATGCGTTCCCGGGGTCTAGCCAGAGGTGGCAGCGTCGATAACGCGATCGTTATTGATGATTACCGCATTCTTAATGACGGCGGATTGCGCTACGACGATGAGTTTGTGAAGCATAAAATGTTGGATGCGATGGGGGATCTGTACCTCGCGGGTCATCAGTTACTCGCGGACTACGAAGGGATTAAATCAGGGCATGCGCTGAATAACCGTCTGGTACGGGAACTGTTTGCCAACCCGCAAAGTTGGGAGTGGGTGACCTTTGAGGAAGAGGCTGACGCGCCGCTCGATTGGGCTTTACCCCAGGATCTGCAATTGGCCTGAGTCCTGCCATCGACCTCATTCCCGGTCAAAAAACCGCTTTGGATGGGCCACCGTGGTTCCCCTTCACCCCCGAAAATGGCATGATTTAGCTTCTGATATGCGCGATAGACAATCTTGAAACTGATCCTCCTTAACCGCGATGCGGCGTCCCGGACCATTGAGTTGGGTAGGTGGTCTTTGGCGCTATTATCGGCCTGCATTATCGGCGTTCCGCTGAGCCTGGTTGCCGGCAGTTATCAGCTCGGTTTTGGCGAAGGTATTGCGTCAGAGCAGGCGACCCGCATTTCGACTCAGGAGCAGCAGGCCATTGATCGCGCCGTGGCCCTGGCGGAGATGGGTGTTGAGGCTCAATCGCGCCTGACGGCCATGACACGGCGCCTCGCGAGTCTGCAGGCGCATGTCACCCGCCTGGATGCGCTGGGTAGTCACCTTACCGATCTCGCCGGCCTCGAGGCAGAAGAATTTGATTTCTCGGGTCCACCTGCCCTTGGGGGCCCGGCTTTGATGTTGCCAGTGGGCGCTCCACCCGGGGTGCAGGAAGTCGACAAACAATTTACGGCGCTTGATGCACTGTTTGTCCGCCGCGAAGCTCAATTTGATGTCTTGGCAGGGTTGCTCTCCGCAGAGCAGCTCCGTGCAGAGGCAACCCCTGCCGGGCGACCCATTCGCTCTGGCTGGCAATCGTCAGCCTACGGCGCTCGCATTGATCCAATCACCGGTGAACGCGCATGGCACGAAGGTGCCGATTTTGCTGGTCGGGCAGGGTCCGATATCCTTGCGGTGGCGAGCGGAGTGGTGAGCTGGAGTGGTTATCGGTCCGGTTACGGCACCATGGTCGAGGTCTCCCATGGCGACGGGCTCAGTACCCGATATGCCCATAATCAGCGCAATGTGGTTGAGGTGGGTGATTTGGTCCGGCGCGGCGATGTTATTGCGCTGATGGGCAGTTCGGGTCGTTCCACCGGGCCGCACGTTCACTTCGAAGTCTTCGAACACGGTCGTGCCGTCGACCCAGCCACTTATGTGCGGCGCACGCATCGCTGACAAGTAAATCCCGGCGCCTGTGCGCCCCTTTTCTTTTTCGGATTCCCTTGTGACTCGACAGTGAGTTTTCCATGCTGATTTCTACCGTGAAAAAAATTTTTGGCACCCGCAACGATCGGGAGCTAAAACGAATGAGCAAAGCCGTTGTCCGCATCAACGCGCTTGAAGAAGCGATGCAGGCGCTGGATGACGCCGCGTTGCGTGCAAAAACCGGTGAGTTCCGCTCACGCCTCGGTGATGGAGAAAAGCTCGAGCAGCTCTTGCCCGAGGCTTTTGCCGTCGTGCGGGAGGCTGGAGTGCGGGCCTTGGCCATGCGTCATTTTGATGTGCAGTTGATCGGCGGCATGGCACTACACGATGGCAAGATTGCAGAGATGCGGACCGGAGAGGGTAAAACTCTGGTGGCGACATTGCCGGCTTATCTCAATGCCCTACCAGACCACAGCGTGCATCTTGTCACGGTAAATGACTACCTTGCTCAGCGTGATGCGGCTTGGATGGGCCCGCTCTATGAGTTCCTGGGGCTGTCGGTGGGTGTGGTGCGATCAGGGCAGAGCACAGAGGACAAGAAAGCCGCTTATGCCTGTGATGTGGTCTATGGCACCAATAATGAATTTGGTTTTGATTACCTCCGCGACAATATGGCGTTTAGCATGGCTGATAAAGGTCAAGGAAAACTGGCCTTTGCCATCGTGGATGAGGTGGACTCGATTCTGATCGATGAGGCCAGAACCCCCTTGATCATCTCAGGGGCGGTCGAGGACAGCTCCGAGCTCTATAAAACCATCAACCGATTGATTCCCTCCCTCACGCCTGAGGTGGAGGAGCAAGAGGGCGATTTCACGGTAGATGAAAAGCAGCGGAGTATCGAGTTAACAGAGAGTGGCCATGAAAAAGTAGAAGCCATGCTTATCGAGGCGGATCTTCTGCAAAATGATGATTCCCTTTATGCCGCGACCAATCTCGGACTGCTGCACCACGTGCACTCCGGTCTGCGTGCGCACGTGCTCTTCCAGCGCGATGTCGAGTACATCGTACAGGAAGGCCAGGTGGTGCTAATTGATGAGCACACGGGCCGAACCATGGCCGGTCGGCGATTATCAGAGGGGCTACATCAGGCGATTGAGGCCAAGGAGGGAGTCAAGATTCAGAGTGAGAGTCAGACGCTCGCCTCGACCACGTTCCAGAACTTTTTCCGTCTTTACGACAAGCTCTCGGGGATGACGGGAACCGCCGACACGGAGGCGTTTGAATTTCGTCAGATCTACGGCCTGGACTGCGTCGTGATTCCGACCAATGTGCCCATGCTGCGCGATGATCTCAACGATCTGGTCTACCTGACTCGGGAGGAGAAGTTCGAAGCCATCAGTGAAGATGTGCAGTCCTGTATTGACAGCGGTGCGCCAGTGCTCGTGGGCACGGCCTCGGTAGAGACCTCCGAGGAGCTGTCGCAGGCGTTCCAGAAGCAAGGCATCGAGCACAAGGTGCTCAATGCCAAGTACCACGAGCAGGAGGCCGAGATCATTGCCCAGGCGGGCAGGCCGGGTGTGGTCACCATTGCCACCAACATGGCGGGTCGCGGTACCGACATTGTGCTGGGCGGTAATCTTGAGGCTGAACTAGCGGCGCAAGGAGATCAGCTGGATGAGGCAACCCGCGAAAAAATGACCGCCGACTGGCAGGCTCGTCATGGTGCGGTACTCGAGGCAGGCGGTCTGCACATTCTGGGCACTGAACGCCATGAGTCGCGCCGCATTGATAACCAGCTACGGGGGCGATCCGGCCGCCAGGGAGACCCTGGTGTGTCAAGGTTTTATCTCTCTCTGGAAGATAACCTGATGCGGATCTTTGCCTCGGAGCGCGTGAAGAGTTTCATGCTGGCGCTGGGCATGGAGCGCGGTGAGGCCATTGAGCATCGTATGGTGACCAACGCCATCGAAAAGGCGCAGCGTAAGGTAGAGGGGCGTAACTTCGACATTCGTAAGCAGTTGCTCGAATACGACGATGTTGCCAATGACCAGCGGCAGATTATCTACCGTCAGCGAGATGAATTGCTCTCCGATGATGAGATCGGCGAGACGATTACTGCCATCCGTGAAGATGTTGTCAACGATGCCATTGATGGCTTTATTGCTCCGATGAGTGTTGAAGAACAATGGGATGTTCCCGGGCTCGAAAAGCAACTGGAGTCGGAGTTTGGGCTCACCTTGCCCCTTGGACAGTGGCTGGACGAGGATGACACGTTGCACGAAGAAACCTTGCGCACGCGGATCGTGAGTGCGGTGCAGTCAGCCTATGACGAGAAGGCTGCGGGCATCGGCCCCAGCATGCGGCAGCTTGAAAAACAGATCATGCTGCAGGTTTTGGATACGCTCTGGAAAGAGCACCTCCAAGTGATGGACCAGCTGCGGCAGGGCATTCATCTCAGGGCCTATGCCAACAAGAACCCCAAGCAGGAGTACAAACGCGAATCCTTTGCGCTTTTTGAGAGTCTGTTGCAGCGCTTGAAGTATGAGGTGGTGCGGTTTCTGAGCAATGTACAGGTGCAGCGGTCTGATGAGGCTGCAATGATCGAACAGCAGCGACGGGAGGCTGCCGCGAAACAGAGAATGGCCTTTGAGCATGCGGAAGCGGGATCGGCGGTAGCTGAGCCGGCCGATGCGCCCGCGGCACCGACGGCACCGCAGCCGATGACCCGTATCCAGCCGAAGGTCGGGCGAAATGATCCCTGTCCCTGTGGCAGCGGTAAAAAGTACAAGCAATGCTGTGGGGCGCTCAGTTGAGCGACCCAGTGTTGCCAGGGAACGATCAAATACTGAGGGTGCGTTAGTGAGTGAGGAAGTGCCTGGCGTGCAGCTCGGCGTGGCGCGGGCGGGCGTCAAGCAGCAGGGTCTCGACGATGTAGTGGTGATCGCGCTGGCGCCGGGTACCCGGACCGCTGCGCTGTTCACCCAAAACGACTTTCGTGCGGCCCCGGTAATCGTGGCAGGGAAACATCTTGCGTTCAGTGAGGCTCTGCCCTCGTATCTTCTGATCAATACCGGTAATGCCAACGCGGGAACAGGTGACGCAGGTATGGCTGCTGCGCTGAGTTGTTGCGAGCGTCTGGCAGCGCTTACGGAGACGCCCGCCGAGAGCGTGCTGCCGTTTTCTACCGGGGTGATCGGTGAACCCTTGCCGTCGGACTTAATAGCCGCGGCGCTGCCCGCTGCCGTTGACAACCTACGCCAAGATAATTGGCGGCGCGCCTCAGGAGCCATTCTCACGACTGATACTCAGCCCAAACTGCGCAGTCTGGAAGTGGACCTCGCGGGTCAGTCTTGCCGGATCACGGGCATCGCTAAAGGGGCTGGCATGGTGTGCCCTGATATGGCCACGATGCTGTCCTTCGTGGCCACAGATGCTGCGATCGACGCGGATCTGCTCGATGAGCTGCTGCGAGCCGCTGTAGACGCCAGTTTGAATCGCATTACCGTAGACGGTGATACGTCGACTAATGACGCCGTCACGCTATCGGCAACCGGGCAAAGTGGCGTCAAGATCGAGGCGGGCTCTACACAGGCCGATCAGTTTGCCGATGCGCTGACCACTGTGATGATTCAACTTGCCCAAGACATCGTCCGCGACGGTGAGGGTGCGACCAAATTCGTCGAAATTCGTGTCACAGGTGGAGAGTCGATTGAGGCCTGTGATCAGGTGGGCCGCACCATTGCGCACTCGCCGTTAGTCAAAACCGCCCTGTTTGCCTCAGATCCTAATTGGGGTCGGATTTTGGCAGCAATTGGTCGTGCCGGACTGAGTAATCTTGATACCGATGCTGTATCAATTCATATCAACGGGGTATTGATAGCAGAGCAGGGTGCGCGCGCCGGTTCCTATACGGAGGCTCAAGGTCAGGCAGCCATGGCAGCCGGAGACCTGATAATTGACGTTGCATTGAATCGAGGTCACGCAGAAGGCGTCATCTGGACCACCGACCTCTCTTACGATTACGTCAAGATTAACGCTGAATATCGAACCTGAAATGGCGTTGATTACAGTCGCTGTTGGCATTTTGACGGATGATGAGGGGCGGGTGCTGGTGACCCGACGGGCGGCCAGCGCGCACCAAGGAGGCCTGTGGGAATTTCCCGGAGGTAAGGTCGAATCAGGGGAGAGCGTGATCGATGCACTGGCCCGGGAGCTCAAAGAAGAGCTGGGGCTCGAGGTCGAACACAGTGAACCCTTCATGGTGGTTGACCATGATTATGGTGACAAGCAGGTGCGGCTGGAAGTGTGTCGAGTACTAGCATGGCGGGGAGCGCCGAGGGGCCTTGAGGGCCAGCCAATGGCTTGGCAACCACCCGCGCAGTTGCAAGACTGGGCCTTTCCCGCTGCCAACATCCCCATATTGGCAGGATTACTTGCTGACTAGTGGCGCTTCGCGCGCGCGAGCAGGGTCTCATGAAGAATCGACGCGCGGGTGTGTAAGGCATCAAGCGTGCCGCTGTTATCGATGACAATATCCGCCCGATCGATGCGGGTGCGTCTGTCCAGTTGCGCAGACATAATCTGCTCCACCAGATTCCGATCGTTCTGATCCCTGACCATGGTGCGCTCGATCTGAACAGACTCGGGGACATCAACCACCACCCGGACCTCCACCATCTCCGATTGACCGCTTTCGAGTAATAAGGGCGAACTTAGCACCACGTAAGGCGAGTGGGCGTTATTCATTTGTCGCGCTATTTCCTCACGGATTCGAGGGTGTGTGATGGCTTCGAGCGTCTTGCGTTTGGCTTCGTCGCTGAAAACGAGTTTGCGCAGCGCACCGCGGTCGAGCTGTCCATCTGCCTGCAGGTACCCGCTGCCAAAGTGCTCGGCAATTTCCGTCAGAGCCGGCTGGCCTGGTTCCACAACCACGCGCGCGGCTAGGTCGGCGTCGACAATCACGATGCCTTGAGCAGCGAGCCAGTCGGTCAGCGCGGTTTTCCCACTGCCAATGCCACCGGTGATACCGACTCGCAACATATTAGTGGGTGACCAGCTGCAGGTATTCAGTCATTAGGGTGTCGCCCAGAAATAGGGTCAGTAGCCCCGCGCCGGCGAGGTACGGGCCAAAGGGCATTGGTGTGTCGCGTCCCTGACGGCGTGCCATCAGGATCGCAATACCGAGCACTGCGCCAACAAAAGACGACAAGAGAATCATCAGCGGGATGGACTGCCAGCCAAACCAGGCACCCAAGGCACCCAGAAGCTTGAAGTCGCCATAACCCATGCCCTCTTTGCCCGTAACGAGCTTGAACAACCAGTAGACGCTCCACAAGGAACCGTAACCGAGCATGGCGCCCATCACTGCGGAGGGCAGCGGCGTCCAGACGGCAAAGAGATTAACCCCCAGCCCAAGCCACAATAAGGGTAGTGTCATGCTGTCGGGGAGAAGCTGGGTATCGAGATCAATACCTGCCAGTGCAATCAACATCCAAATGAGGACGAGTGCAGTCAGGGCTTCCAGACCAAAGCCGAACTGCCATGCGGCCAGGCCCGACAGCACCCCCGTTGCGAGCTCAATGAGTGGATAGCGGGCTGAGATGCTCACGCCGCAACTGCCACATCGGCCACGCAGTGCCAGCCAGCTCAAAACGGGAACATTTTGCCAAGGCTTGATCGACACACCGCAGGCCGGGCAACAAGAGCCGGGGTGGGAGAGGCTAATGGATGCGTCAGTGGGAGGGGGCTGATCCAACAGATCACAGCACTCTTGGCGCCAGCTCAGTTCCATCATTTTTGGTAGTCGCAGGATGACGACATTAAGAAAGCTACCCACTACCAGCCCCAGAGCGGCGCAGCTCAGGGTAAAGAAAACAGGATCATCAAAGGCTGTCATGATTGAACTCATCAGCTCGCCGGCGACCGCATCAGATGACGAACCCTAGCATGAAAATCGGCAAGTACATGGCGATCATGAGTCCTCCAACCAAGACACCCAGCACTGACATGATCAGGGGTTCCATCAATGAACTCAAGCTGTCGACCGCATTATCGACGGCCGCTTCGTAGTGGTCAGCAACTTTTCCCAACATGTCGTCGAGGGAACCCGATTCTTCGCCGATGGCGGTCATCTGTAGCAACATCGTCGGGAATAGGCCAGTCGTGCGGATGGAGATCGCGAGCGCCGTGCCGGTTGTCACATCGTCGCGGATATGACGAATAGCTTGAGAATAGACGGCGTTACCCGCGGCGCCCGCCGTCGACTCGAGGGCCTCAACCAGCGGCACACCGGCTGCAAAAGTCGTGGATAAGGTACGCGAGAAACGGGCCATTACTGCGTCATGCACTATGCTGCCAATGATCGGGATTTTGAGCGCCACTGAATCTATCCAGTCGGCGAAACGCTTCGACCGCCGTTTGGCTTGAGAGAAAATATAGCCCGCAGCAAAGAAAAGCAGCAGCAACATAAACCACCAGTCCTGCACCCAGTCTGAAATCCGCAGCACGAAAAGTGTGAATCCCGGCAGATCTGAGCCGAAGCCCTGAAAGGTCTCGGCGAACTGAGGCACCACTTTTACCAGCAATATGGCGGTGACGATGATGGCCACCACAATCACCGCGACCGGGTAGGTCAGGGCTTTTTTGATTTTAGCTTTTAGCGCCTCGGTTTTTTCCTTGTAGGTAGCAACTCGATCCAGCATAACTTCCAATGTGCCAGAGTTCTCTCCTGAGGCGACCAGTGAACAAAAGAGTTCATCAAAGTGCTGCGGGTATTTACCAAGCGCGCCGGCAAGACCGGTACCTGATGACACGTCAGTGCGAACGGACGTAATGAGTTCTCGCATCTTCTCGTTGTCAGAGCCTTCGGCAACAATCTCGAAGGCCTGCACCAGGGGCACGCCAGCTTTTAACATGGTGGCCAGCTGGCGCGTAAAAATGGCGATATCGGCGGGCGTAATTTTCTTAGCCCCAAGGGCCGTCAATGGCTTGCTTTTCTTCTTGACCGATTTGGCTACGATGCCTTGTTTACGCAATTGCACGCGGGCAATCGCTGGCGAGGAGGCCAGTACTTCGCCTTTGGATTTACGCCCGTTGCGGTCGTTACCGCGCCAAACGAATACCGTATTCTCTGCTGCCATTTCTTCCCTGACCTGACGTTAGATGACGGACGGATCAGTCAGTGGTAACGCGGCTGACTTCCTCGAGACTGATCAGACCCTCGGCGCACTTCCTGAGTGCCGACTGTCTGAGGTTATTGAAACCCGCTTCCCGTGCGACCCGGTCCAATTCCAGTGAGTTTGCGCCGTCCATGATGGCCGAGGCAATGGGTTTGGTGATCTTCACAACTTCGTAGATGCCGACCCGACCTTTGTAACCGTCTTGGCAATGCCCGCAGCCCAAGGGCCGTTTGATCATGGCGGTGCCTAATTGGTCGACCGTGAATCCGAGCTGGAGCAGCGCTTCCTGAGGCACGGAGGTCTCAGGCTCAGCGCAGTGACCGCACAGCCTTCGCGCCAGGCGTTGGGCAATGATCAATGTGACCGAGGCCGCAATGTTAAAGGCGGGAACGCCCATATTGAGCAGTCGCGTGACGGTCTCGGCCGCGCTGTTGGTATGCACGGTGGACAACACCAGGTGGCCAGTTTGGGCGGCTTTGATACTGATCTCGGCGGTCTCCAGATCGCGAATCTCACCGACCATGATCACATCAGGATCCTGGCGTAGGAAGGAGCGCAGCGCCTCAGCGAAATTAAGTCCGACCTTGGGGTTCACCAGCACCTGATTGATACCCGCCATGTTGATTTCTACCGGGTCTTCTGCGGTAGAGATATTGCGCACAGGCTCATTCAAAATCCCGAGACCAGTATAAAGGGAAACGGTTTTACCGGAGCCGGTAGGCCCGGTGACCAGAATCATGCCCTGTGGCTTTTGCAGGGCCTCCATGTACAGCGCTTTTTGACCTTCTTCATAGCCCAATGCATCGATACCTAACTGAGCCGAGGTTGGATCGAGGATTCGCAGCACGATCTTTTCGCCGTACATAGTGGGAAGGGTGTTCACCCGAAAATCGATGGCCCGCTTTTTCGATAGCTTCATTTGGATGCGTCCATCCTGGGGGGTCCGGCGTTCCGAAATGTCCATTTGTGACATGACCTTCAGGCGTGCTGCGAGGCGTGGAGCGAGATTGCGGGGCGGTTTGACGATCTCGCGTAAAATACCATCAGTGCGAAAGCGTACCCGGTAGTCTTTTTCGTAGGGCTCAAAGTGGATATCGGACGCGCCCTGCTTGATAGCGTCGAGCAATACCTTATTCACAAATCTTACTATCGGTGTTTCGTCCGCCGCATCCCGCACATCGTCGTCTTCCTCGATTGAGCCGTCGCCGATCTCTAGATCGTATGCCTCATCAGCCCCGAGGGAGTTCATGTCCTTGTCAAAACCGCCCGATTGCTCGGCGAGATCAGTAATGAGCTTGCTCAGCGCCTCATCTTCCACCAGCACCGCATCGGTGTTGATGCCCGCGGCAAACTTAAATTCGTCAAGCGCACTGAGGTTGAGGGGATCAGATACGGCGACAAACAAATGGTGTCCGCGGCGAAAGAGCGGTACCGCATGGTGCTTGACCATGAGCTCAGCATCGATCTGCTGCTCGGGGAGCATCTCGCGGTTCATGGCATTGAGATCAAAAACGGGTACGCCAAACTCGGCCGAGGCCATCTCTGCCAGTTCGCCGCTGTCTACGTCCAGCGTATCGATCAGGTAGCGAATAAGGGAGACGCCCATAGACCTGGCGTCTTGCTCGGCATCTCTTGCTTGGTCGTTAGAGAGTATGCCTTCGGCGATCAAGCGACCCGCGAGACCATTGGTGATGGATTGGATTTCGTTGGAGACGGATGAGTTCATGGTTGGGGAGCTCTTGTGCGTTGGGAAACCCTAAATTCTTTTAAGTGATAGTTATATCTGTCTATTTCGTCTTCGAATAATTGGTTTGTTGTCTAATGCACAAAGGTGAAGGTAGGAGGTGGCGGTCGATGGCGAAAAAGCGAAAACGGGGGCTAAGCCCCCGTATCGAATCTTACAAACGCAAAATTAATCGTCGCAAAGGCCCGCAGCGACGCAGGTGCCTGTGATCGCCCAGGTTAATGTCCCGTCGGCTCCGGTCGGAGTAAGGATATATGTGGTTTCAGAACTACCATCGTCGAAATCGGCTTCACCGGTTGCTGTAATAACTCCGGTATCGGCCGTTACCAGCACCGATTGCACATATTGTCCATTATCAGCACTAGTTGCCGCAGTATTTACCGCTCCAGAATCGGTTTGGTCACACGCCGTTAGTACTCCTTCGGTTTGATAGCAAACTTCTATCGCGCTCTTGACTGAATTGGTGGCCACTACGACCTCAGAAAACTTGGCTTTCTGGGTATAGGTGCTGTAAGCAGGCAGCGCGACTGCCGCCAAGATCCCGATGATCGCGATGACGATCATCAGTTCGATCAGAGTAAAACCTTTTTGTTGCTGTGGCTGCTTCATGTTTCTCTCCTTTGAAACGTTTGCATTGCCCTAGGGTGCCCAAGGAGCGACCCACGCCGGCAATGATGTCCTCTCATTGGCAAGAGGTAGCAAAGAACCGCAAATGAGACAGATATCGCGATTTGCAACAATGGTCGCGAATTGCAATGAAAATTGCAACCCCGCAATCTTCACACATTTGCGGCGAATCGCGCTTTACCGCACACCGGCGGTGCACGGTGAGGTATGGCGGAGACTAGGTTCCGGCTTTGAAAGCCAGTCGGCGGTTGTGCAACACGGGTTCCGTATAACCACTGGGCTGCGCTGTGCCAGCAAACACCAGCTCACAGGCCGCCTGAAAGGCCTGACTGGATTCCTGATTAGGCGCCATGGGCTGGTAGTCCGGATCCGCCTGATTTTGCTCGTCCACTACGGCGGCCATGCGCGCCAGTGTTTCGCGGACCTGCTCCTCGGAGACCACGCCGTGATGCAACCAGTTGGCAATGTGCTGGCTGGAGATGCGTAGCGTGGCGCGGTCTTCCATGAGCCCCACGTTGTGAATGTCGGGTACTTTGGAGCAGCCTACGCCGTGTTCAACCCAGCGCACGACATAACCCAACATGCCTTGGGCGTTGTTATCGAGTTCCTGTTGAATTTGCTCTGCTGACAGACTGGCGCAATCCCCCAGCGGGATGGTCAGTAGTTCACCTAGTGTACGTCGGGCTTGCCCGGCGAGCGTCTTTTGCACGTCGGCCACCGAAACCCGGTGGTAGTGCGACACGTGCAGTGTGGCGGCGGTCGGGGAGGGTACCCAGGCGCAGTTAGCCCCGGCCTCGGGGTGGCCTATTTTTGTAGTGAGCATCTCGGCCATGAGATCCGGCATGGCCCACATGCCTTTACCGATTTGTGCCTTGCCCTGCAGGCCACAGGCTAGGCCCACGTCAACGTTCCAGTCTTCGTAGGCATTGATCCAGGTCTCCGCCTTCATGGCGCTCTTGGCTGTGACGGCACCCGCTTCCATGCTGGTGTGAATCTCATCGCCGGTGCGGTCGAGGAAGCCGGTATTGATGAACACGACTCGTTCGCTCGCGCGGCGAATGCACTCGGCGAGGTTAACGGTCGTGCGCCGCTCCTCGTCCATAATGCCAACCTTAAGGGTGTTGCGTGGGAGACCGAACAGGTCTTCAATTTTCGAAAACAG
>NYTG01000090.1 GCA_002683395.1 Halieaceae bacterium
GCGCCCTGTCGACAGATGGCGGGGTTCTGTTCATCGGCGACCTGGACCGGCGCTTTCAAGCCTTCGATACCGAAACCGGGGAATCGCTGTGGTCGACGCGCCTGCCGGCTCCAGCACATGGCTACCCTATTACCTACGAAGCTAGCGGCAAGCAGTTCGTTGCGATTCCCACCGGGATTGGTGTGTTTCGGGCCCTAACGGCAGTGATCTTTCCCGATATTTATCAGCCCCCGGATGGTCAGGGGCTATTTGTTTTTAGCCTTAATCAGTAGGCGTTCAGTCTAGACCGCTCTTGCCGGCCTCACGCATCATCGGCTGATAGTCTGCAAAGGCAGGTGCCTCGGCGGTAGAACCTGTGGTCGCACCCGCATCCACCGTTAAGGTCAGCCCGCTGGTATAGCCTGATTCATCACTGGCCAGCCAGAGCGCCGCATTGGCGACATCCTCTGCCAAGCCAGCCCGACCTTTAAGAGGCGACCCCTCTGCCAGCGCTGCAATCGTGTCTTCAAGGTTCTGGTGGTTTCCGGTAATGACCTCAGCGACCATCGGTGTAGCCATGCCGGCCGGAGCAATACAGTTGACCCGAACACCAAATCCACCGACCTCTGCTGCCAAATTTTTAGTCATGCCCACTACCGCATGCTTGGCGGCAGTGTAGGCATGGGGGCCTAGCCCACCCATCACGCCTGCCGTGCTAGACATACTGATAATCGATCCTGAGCCCGCCTCTTTCATGTGCCGGCTCGCGTGCTTCATACCGTAAAAGACACCGTTGACCATGATATCAATTGTGAGCTTCCACTCATCCGCAGGCGTCGTAGACATGGGTCCGACGGCACCGACTATCCCTGCGCAGTTAAACATGACGTCGATTTGACCAAACTCCGACAGTGCGGCATCAACCAGACCCTGCACGTGATCCTCATTGGTCACATTGCAGTGTCGAAAAATAGCAGTGCTTGAGCCGCCCAGCGCCTTGGCAAGGGCCTCACCGGCCTCATCCTGAATATCACCCAGCACGATGCGGGCACCCTGCTCAACATAGATCTTTGCCGTCGCGGCACCAATGCCGCTGGCCGCTCCCGTGATGACCGCGACCTTTCCTTCCAAACGTTTACTCATATCCCAATTCCGTAAAGTAACGGCCCGCCATGCAGCGGGCCTGATCTTTTAATCGAGTCTCAACTCAGCTTCAGCTACCTTCCTGACTCAGTCTCCAAACTCGTATATCGCCTCAACGCCAAATGTGCGAGGCGCTCTCACCGCCGCATACGACCACAGCCCCGCTACATCATAGCCATGGGTATAGCCGTCCTCGTCAGATAAGTTGCGGCCAAATAACGCAAACCGCCAGTTATTCACCTCAAAGTTGACCGACGCATCAATCAAGTTCTGGGCGTCATTTTCGAGCTCAGGTGAATTGGTCACGTTGACCCAGTGCTCACCAAGGTAGTGGACGGCGCCTCGAACCCAAGCTCGGCCATAAGACGTTTCCCACTCATAGGTTGCATCGACCGTTGCAGTGATATCTGGGGCTCGCCGAAACTCTAAATAACTGAGATCAACCGTTTCTGAAGAGACCGCATCGGTATACTGGAAGTTGTCGTACTCGGTGTCCAGCCAACCCAGATTTGCCCTGAGAGACAGACCCTCACCGAGCAGCGCCTGCACCTCTAACTCCAAACCCTGAATCGTGGCCTCGGACGCATTGGTTACGACCGTCTTCTGTCCCGTCCCGGTATCAGAGGGCAGCTGCAACTCTTCCTGCTTGTCATCGTAGTTCATAACAAAATACGAAGCATTAAAGCGCAGCCGATCGTCCATCCACTCCGACTTGATGCCCACCTCGATATTATCAACGGTTTCGGGATCGTACGGCTGAGTGGCTTCCTCTACCGAGTTCACACGACCGTTAAATCCGCCTGCTCGGTATCCCGTTGAGTACGTCGCGAATGCCATCAAATTATCAGAAAACTCATATCTCAATCCGGCCCTAGGCGTGAACTCATTCCAGGACTCATCGTTTGAAGCGTTGACCATACCGGTCTGCATCGTCTCCTTGTCATCCTTGGTGTAGCGTCCACCGAAATTGAGGGTCAAGCGGTCAGAAATTTGCCAGTCAACATCGGCAAACACCGCTTGAGACTCGCTTTCCTGCCTCGAATTTTGGAGCAGATCTAGAATAGCGCCGGGCACAACAAAGCCCACCCAGCTGCGCAGCGGAATCTCGTACTCGGAATCCCAGAGGTAACCACCCAACACTGCATTAATCGGTCCATCATTGTCCCAGGAGACGCGAATTTCGTGGGTTGTCTGCTCGTAAGTCGCGGGCCTATCTGTCCCATAGAGAAATTCAGGGGTTCCGTCCCAGTTTGAGATAATCGTTTCATCTGACTCGTACGAGCCAAAAATATAATCCACCTTAATCGCGTCAGTGGCCTGCCAGCGCGCCTCGACTATATGCGTATCAGCATCGAACGTGGCCAGCATTTGAGCTTCACGTGCCTGATCTGGCGTAGACGTCGCAAAAGCGGCGCCGCCGGGATCGGGCGGAATGTAGCCCACGTTGGCCGTCTTGTAACGACTACCCGTAATCGTGGAATCCTGACTCGGCGAGCAAAAGCCGTAAGCAGAGCAAAATAGGTGTCGGTTTTGCCCTGTATTCAGCAGAGGGGGGGTATCCTGATCCGTCTCTTCGAATTGCCCCGTGTACTCGATCTCCAGGGAGTCAGTGGGCATCCATAACGCATTCAGGCCTAACGACTGGTAGTCATTTCGACCCACATCGCGGCCTACAAAGTCGTTGTCGTAGAAGCCCTCTTGCTGATCGCGCTTGGCGGCGGAGAGTTTCACGGCGAGATTTTCACCCACTCCGAAGTTAACGATACCGTCAGCGTAATAGGTGTCGTATTTCTCGTAACCCACACGCACTTTGCCACCCAGCTCTCCGGTCGGCCGCGACCGGGTGATGTTGATTGCGCCACCGATGGTATTCCGCCCGAACAAAGTGCCTTGCGGACCTCGCAGTACCTCCATGCCCTCGATATCTATGCTCCGAAGAAGGCTTCCCGCGTTCGAACCGATGAACATGTTGTCGACAACCACCGCCACGGCAGGATCGAAATTCTTTTCGACGTCAGCGACGCCGATGCCGCGGATAAAAATAGCGGCCACCCCGCCAGGTCCCTGTGCGGTGTCATCAATTACGATGTTAGGAGAGATATTAGCCAGGTCTGTGATGTCTCGGGCGAACTGTCCCTCAATCTCGCTCTTCGTCAATGCGCTTACCGCAAAACCGACATCCTGCAGATTTTCCGTTCGCTTGCGAGACGTCACAACAACCTCTTCGAGCACGCCGTCCTGCGCCAGAACCACCGGCGTAACGGGCAAGGCTGTAAGGCTGGCCAGCACAGCAACGCCAAGTGCATTTTGTTTTGATCGTATTCTCATGGCTTGATCCTCTTTTATGTTGTGATGGTGACACTTTGGGCGTCAGGCTCTAGCGACCCAAGACTACCCCTCGGGCGCACTGAGTGTGGTGCCCCCAAACTGGTTAAAATAATGAATGGTGACTTCTCGCTCCGAGATCTTCCAGGCGCCGCCGCGACGGGCGAATCGGTCTCGGTAGGTGGCGCCGACGAACGTGGCTTCCACGCTACCGGTTAAGAGCCCCATGCAATCGACGTCACAAAGTCCGGTAGCATGATCGGCCCCATCAAACTCCACAACGAGATTCGATGTCACGTGTTGCGACTGAGCCCAAGCGGGCCAAAGCACCTCGTGAATCGCTTCATGGATGCCCTCATGCCCAGAAAAATCGCCGAAGGGCGGACCAATTTTCCACACACAGTCGTCCGACCAGATAGACAAAAATCGATCGAAGTCTCTCTTATCAAAGCCATGGCAGTAGTTGCTCACCAATGCTTCAATTTCGTAACGCGACTCCAGCCGCTCGAGGCGGGTAATCAGTTCATCAGTCACGAGATAGCCCCCTTTTTAGTCGCCACCCAGTAAGAGAGAAAATTACCCGAAATAACCTTGCTTGTCACTAGCAAGGCGTCGTGAACGTCGACGCTGACTTAAATGCTAACGCTCAGACAGCGGATCTGTATTTGGGGTTTGCGTAGCGGCCTGCGGGCGTATGAGAGACCCATTTAATCGCGTCTGAACGCAGTTGGCCCGCAGTCTGCGACACCACCGTTGGTTCGTAGCGGGTGTTGCGCTGCACGGGCGATCGCCCTGCACCCACAATGGCCTGCTCGATATCTGTCGGGGTCCACATTTGTCCGTGTGCCGCACCAGCAGCTCGGGTAATACTCTCGTTAATTAATACGCCACCCAAATCATTGGCGCCGGCAGACAGGATTTCAAGTGCTCCCTGTCGACCCAGCTTGACCCACGAAGCCTGTACGTTGGGAATCACTCTACCCAGCGTCAGCCGCAAGACGGCATGCATTAACCGTGCCTCTCTCCAGGTCGGCCCTGGACGCGCCTCACCACGTCGATAAATGGGAGCGCCTTCACTCACGAACGGAAGCGGCACCACTTCGGTAAAACCGTGAGTGCGTTCCTGAAGGCGAATAACTCGCTGCCAGTGATTGACCCACGATGAGGGAGAATCAACGTGTCCGAACATAATCGTGGCAGTGCTGGACAGACCCAAGCCATGCGCGCACTCCATGATCTCTAACCAGCGCTCGGCAGAGACTTTATCCGGACACAGAATGTCGCGGACCCGCTCATCCAACACCTCGGCAGCCGTGCCCGGCAGCGAGTCGAGTCCGGCCTCTTTCAACATAGAGAGGTATTGATCCAGAGGCAGATTCAAGGTGCTGGCACCCTGGTCAATCTCCAACGGCGAAAAGGCGTGCACGTGAATAGCGGGTGCGGCTTCTTTCACCGTGCGCAAAATATCGAGATAGGTTTGTCCGGTGTAATCGGGGTGAATGCCCCCTTGCAGACAGACCTCAGTGGCGCCCAGCGCCGCCGCCTCCTCCACTCTGCGATGCAGCTCCTCGGCGTCAATATCGTAAGCGGCACGTCCGGAAGCCACTTCGCCACCGCCTTTTGAAAAGGCGCAAAAGCGACAGCTGTATTGACAGACGTTGGTGTAATTGATGTTGCGATTAATCACGTAGGAGACAGCGTCACCCACCTGCCGTCGTCGCAGCTCGTCGGCGGCCTCACACACGGTGTCGACGTCCGCGTCTCGCGCACTGAACAGAGCCAGCATCGCGTCGTCCTCCAACGCGTCGTCGCGAAGACAGGCATCGAGACTTTCTCTTACGGCCACAGCGATACGCCCCGAGCTCAATATCGCGTTGCGCTTGGGTGGCACCTCCGACACGCCCGCCCGCCAGGCATCGTCGCGCACAAAGCCCTCTGCGTCCGCCAATTCGAGCGCCTGGCGCCGCACACTTTTGTCCAGCCAGCCAGACTCTGCGAGATACGGCGGATAGACCGTCAACCTTGCGGTCAGATTCTTACAGCGATCCGACGTTGCCACGCGCAGCGCAGACAAGCTGGGCCAGGGGGCCTCTGGGTTGACGTAGTCCGGCGTTACCGGCGATACGCCACCCC
>NYTG01000091.1 GCA_002683395.1 Halieaceae bacterium
GCCCAATCGGCCCCAAAAGCCGATTAATAAATGGCTTCAGGAGATGAGAATTCCCCCGTGGTGGCGGCGCCATCTGCCTGTTTTTGAAGTAGAAAATAATCCAGTGTGGTTGCTCCCCGTGGGTCCTCTTGCCGGTCTGGCGGCGTCTCCCGACGCGCTGACTGAAGCCGGCTTGAAACCCGTTTGGCGCGTTTCTGCATCAGTTTGAATTGAGCCCGGCTGGGCTTCCTGTTAGACTGATCGTCCATCGGATAGGCATTCCCGAGAGGCGTTCAAACAGACGTCCGGGTAGTCTTTCGCTTTGGTGGAATCCATGACGAGATATGTGTTCGTTACTGGCGGTGTTGTGTCTTCCCTGGGAAAGGGGATCGCTGCCGCCTCCCTGGCTGCTGTGCTTGAAGCGCGCGGCCTGAAGGTCACCCTTCTTAAGCTTGATCCCTATATTAACGTTGACCCTGGCACGATGAGTCCGTTCCAGCACGGTGAGGTTTTTGTCACCGATGACGGCGCCGAAACAGACTTGGATCTGGGGCACTACGAGCGCTTTACCCGAACGGTGATGAGCCGCGCAAATAATTTTACGGCAGGCCGGGTATACGATGCCGTGTTGCGCAAGGAGCGACGCGGTGACTATCTGGGAGGGACCGTTCAGGTCATTCCGCACATTACCGACGAGATTAAACGGCGAGTCGTTGAGGGGGCGGGCGATGCCGAGGTGGCCGTGATCGAAGTGGGCGGTACCGCTGGAGATATCGAAAGCCAACCGTTCCTAGAAGCTGTGCGCCAATTGAAGCTGGAGCTGGGGTCGGCGAACGCACTGCTGATGCATCTGACCCTGATCCCCTATATCCCAACAGCCGGTGAGATCAAAACGAAGCCCACCCAGCACTCGGTAAAGGAGTTGCGTTCGATTGGCTTGCAGCCCGAAGTCTTGCTATGCCGGTGTTCGGTCGAAGTAGACGAAGGTGCTCGCCGTAAAATCTCGCTTTTTACGAATGTCGAGGAGCGTGCGGTCATCCCGCTGATGGATGCGGCTTCTATTTATCAGATCCCGGGCCATCTGAAAGAGAGCGGTCTCGACGATTACATTCTTGAGCGCTTTGGGCTGACCCAGCCATCCGCTGATCTTTCCGAATGGGAGGACGTGGTGCGGCGCGAGTTTAGCCAGCGTCAGGGCGTTGTGCGGGTTGGCATGGTGGGCAAGTATGTTGATTTGGTTGACGCGTATAAATCACTCAATGAGGCCTTGGATCACGCCGGGCTGCAAACCGACACTCGGGTCGAAATTGAATACATCGATGCTGAGGAGATCGAAGCCCGGGGGGTCGGGCTACTGTCGCATCTGAATGCGATTTTGGTTCCCGGCGGCTTCGGTGACCGCGGTATTCAGGGCAAGATTGAAGCCGTGCGGTACGCCCGTGAGCAGGGCATTCCCTTCCTGGGTATTTGCCTGGGCATGCACATGGCACTGATCGAGTACGCCCGCAATGTCTGTGGTCTGGAGGGCGCCCACTCCACAGAGATGCAGACGGATACTCCCCATCCGATTATCGCCCTGATCACCGAATGGCAAACGGCCGATGGTGAGGTTGAACAGCGCTCGGAACAGTCAGATCTCGGCGGCACGATGCGCCTTGGCGCTCAGCCCTGTCAGCTGGTCACTGGCACACGCACTCAGGCCATCTACGCCGCAGAGGAGATCTCCGAGCGGCATCGGCATCGGTACGAGGTGAACAGCAACTACGTGGCGCGGCTGGAAGAGGCCGGTATGAAGATGAGCGGCTGGTCTCTTGATGGAGAGCTGGTCGAGATCATCGAGTTGCCCGCACATCCCTGGTTCTTTGCATGCCAGTTTCACCCTGAGTTCAAATCCCGTCCGCGGGGCGGACATCCGCTGTTCTCCAGCTTCATCGAGGCGGCTTTGGCTGCGTCTCGGCAGTGTGGTGATGCCGCGTGAAGGGATCGCATCGCGCGCTAGAGGTGGCGGGCCGGACCTTCGCCAACGACCAGCCTTTAGTGCTGATCGGGGGTATCAACGTGCTCGAGAGCCGCGACTTGGCGCTGGCGAGTGCCGAGGAATATGTGCGGGTTTGTGATCGCCTTGCGCTGCCTTATGTCTTTAAGGCGTCTTTTGATAAGGCCAACCGGTCATCCACCCACTCTTTTCGCGGCCCGGGCCTCGAAGAGGGACTGAAGATACTTGCCGAGGTCAAAGAGACCTATAGCGTGCCGGTACTCACCGATATTCACTCCCCTGAGCAGGCTCAGCCGGCTGCCGAGGTGTGTGACATCCTGCAGCTGCCGGCGTTTTTAGCGCGGCAGACGGATCTGGTCGAGGCGATGGCGCGAACGGATGCCGCGATCAATATCAAGAAACCGCAGTTTCTGAGCCCTGAGCAAATGGTCAATGTGGTGGCAAAGTTTCGAGAATGTGGCAACGATCGGTTGATGATTTGTGAGCGAGGCAGCAGCTTTGGCTACGACAATCTGGTGGTCGATATGCTGGGCTTTGAGGTCATGCGCGACGTGACATCAGGATGCCCCCTGATTTTTGATGTCACCCACTCACTGCAGCGCCGCGATCCGGGTGACGCCGCCTCGGGTGGCCGCCGCGAGCAGGTTCTCAAGCTGGCCAAAGCCGGCGTCGCAATGGGGATCGCCGGCCTGTTTCTTGAGGCACACCCAGATCCTGATCGGGCGCTATGCGACGGCCCGAGCGCGCTGCCTCTAGGGCAACTCGAGCCTTTTCTGGAGCAGATAAAAGCCGTGGATGCCTTGGTGAAATCGCAGCCTGATCTGGCAATTCACTGAACCCCAATAAAAGGAACTGTAGTGTGAGCGAGATCGTCGATGTGCGTGCTTTTGAGGTGTTGGACTCCCGTGGGAATCCGACCGTGATGGCCGAGGTCACATTGAATGATGACAGTATGGGCAGCGCCTGCGCGCCCTCGGGCGCGAGTACCGGAACCCGCGAAGCCCTGGAGCTGCGCGACGGCGATACCTCGCGTTATTTAGGTAAGGGTGTGCAAACGGCTGTCGGCCATGTGAATGGTCCGATCCGGGAGTTGCTCATGGGTCACGACGCGCTTGACCAGAGTAACGTTGATCAGCGAATGATTGCAGCCGATGGCACAGACAACAAGGCACAATTCGGTGCCAATGCCATTCTGGCGGTGTCGCTGGCAGCGGCCAAAGCGGCGGCGCTGTCGGCAAAGAAGCCGCTTTATCAACATATCGCAGAGCTTGCGGGATGCACTGCCCTGTCTTTGCCAGTGCCCATGATGAATATTCTTAACGGCGGAGAGCACGCTGATAACAACGTGGATATTCAGGAGTTCATGATTCAGCCCGTGTCGGCGAGCAGTTTTGCCGAGGCGCTGCGAATGGGTGCAGAGATTTTTCATCACCTGAAGACAGTGCTGTCAGGTAGAGGGCTGGCCACTGCGGTGGGAGATGAAGGCGGTTTTGCACCAGATCTGCCCTCGAATGCAGCGGCACTGGAGATTATCGGTGAAGCGGTGGCCAATGCCGGGTATGTGCTGGGTGAAGACATCACGCTTGCACTGGATTGTGCCGCCTCGGAGTTTTTCCGTGACGGCCGTTACCACCTGCAGGGGGACGGCGTTGATTATGACAGTGCAGGTTTCGCTGATTACCTCGCCACTTTGACCACACAGTATCCCATCGTCTCAATCGAGGACGGCCTCGATGAGTCAGATTGGGCGGGCTGGGCAGTGCTTACTGAAAAGCTGGGAGATCGTATCCAGCTAGTGGGAGATGATCTGTTTGTTACCAACACCGAGATCCTGAAGCGAGGCATTGACGACGGCATTGCCAACTCTATTTTGATCAAGTTCAACCAGATTGGATCGCTCACTGAGACCCTTGACGCGATTGCGATGGCCAAAGCGGCGGGCTACACCGCTGTGATTTCACATCGCTCGGGCGAGACTGAGGATGCCACCATCGCTGATTTGGCGGTGGGTACGGGAGCGGGGCAAATCAAAACGGGCTCACTGTGCCGCTCGGATCGAGTGGCAAAATATAACCGGTTACTGCGAATAGAGGCGGAGCTTGGCCTGACTGCGCCCTATCCGGGCCGGGATATCTTGACGAGGGGCTGATGCGCTGGCTCATAGGCGGGCTGTTGAGTCTTTTTCTGTTGCTGCAGTATCGGCTGTGGTTCGCCGAGGGTGGGCTCGCGGAGGCCAGTCGCCTCAGTGCGCAACTTGAAGAGGCAGAAATCGAAAATGCCGAATTGTCCGCCCGCAATGAATCGCTGACCCGTGAGGTCATGGCCCTTCAGGGCGGCACTGAGGCAGTGGAAAAAAATGCCAGAGAAAACCTTGGCCTTATCAAGGAAGGCGAGGTCTATTATCAGTTTGTCGAGGAGCCCGAGTCGCCATGAACAGTATCTGGGCGGTGGTGCCGGCGGCCGGTTCGAGTCGTCGCCTTGGGGGTGAGATCCCCAAGCAATACCGGGAGATCGCGGGCGTTCCCTTGCTGGAGCATACCCTGCGAGCGCTGCTAGAAAGCCCCGAGATCCGGGGGATCGTGGTGGCGCTGGATCCGTCTGATCGGCGAGCCGACGCCATCGATAGCTTGGCAGATGTGCGAGTGCAGACTTTGCCGGGTGGTGCAGAACGCGCACATTCCGTGATGGCAGGCCTGCAATGGCTGTCTCAGCAGGCCAACAAGGATGACTGGGTGCTGGTGCACGATGCCGCTCGTCCCTGTCTCCCGCTTGAGGCGCTTACGTCGCTCATTGGCAGGGCGCGCGAGCTGGGTGAAGGCGTTATTCTTGCAGAGCCCGTTGCCGACACCCTCAAGGAGGTGGCGGTTGATGGTCAGGTGACCGGCACTGTTGATCGCCAGACCCTGTGGCGAGCACAAACGCCGCAACTGTTTCCGCTCTTCGCTCTCCATACAGCGCTGGCCCGTTGCCTCGAAGACGGCTTGTCGGTGACCGATGAAGCGATGGCTATGGAGCGTGCGGGAGAATCAGTCCACGTTTTGAGAGGCCCTTCGAGTAACATCAAGGTGACGGTTGAGGCAGATCTTGCCTTCGCGGATTGGGTGCTCAGAACCAAGGGAGGCCACTGACATGATGCGCATTGGGCACGGTTACGACGTACACGCTTTCGCGGAGGGGGACTTCGTGATGCTGGGTGGTGTTCGAATTCCATGCGACTTCGGTTTGGTGGCGCATTCTGATGGCGATGTGGCACTCCATGCGCTGTGCGATGCTCTGCTAGGTGCAGCCGGTTTGGGTGATATCGGCTCCCACTTTCCCGATACTGACGCGGCCTTTCTCGGCGTTGACAGTAGAGAGCTGTTGCGGACGGTTGTGGGTCAGCTGCTTGAGGCGGGGTGGGAAGTAGGTAACGTTGACGTGACAGTGATCGCTCAGACCCCTCGGCTCAGTGAACACATCTCCGAGATGTGTACCAATATCGCCGCTGACCTGCGCATCGAGACTGATCGGGTCAATGTCAAAGCCACCACGACTGAGCAGCTTGGCTTTGTGGGCCGTAAAGAGGGTATCGCCAGCCATGCTGTCGCACTGCTGATTCAAGCGGGCGCGGGGGCATGAGCCGACAGGGCATCGGCATGACCTCCCAGCGAACGCGGGAGCGACTGATACAGCGCTTGATGGACCAGGGTATTACGCGGTTTGAAGTGCTTGAGGCGATACGCAGCGTGCCCCGGCACCTTTTTGTTGATGAGGCGCTCGCGCATCGCTCCTACGAAGACACCGCATTACCGATTGGCTATGGTCAGACATTGTCGCAACCCTATGTGGTGGCCAAAATGAGCGAGTTAGCGCTGGCTCATGGCCGTCCTAAAAAAGTGCTCGAGCTCGGGAGTGGCTCGGGCTATCAAACAGCGATTCTGGCCAGTTTGGTCGACGAGATCTGCGCGATTGAGCGAATCAAACCACTCATGGAGCGTGCGCGTCAGCAGCTGCGCGGGCTGCGGATCCGCAACGTTCGACTGCGCCACGGAGATGGCTTGGAAGGGTGGCCCAGTGAAGCGCCTTTTGATTTGATTTTGGGTGCCGCCGCACCCGAGCAGATTCCGCCGATGCTGCTTGAGCAGTTAGCCCCCGGGGGGCGCATGATTATGCCGGTCGGTGGCCAGCGCCAGAAATTGATCATGGTGACGGCCACGCCCGATGGATTTGACGAGGAGATCATTGAAGAGGTCAACTTCGTCCCGATGATCAGCGGGGTGGCCCGTTGAGGCAGCCTTTGGCAGGAATATTTGCTCGGGGCCTGGCGATGGGCATGGCAGACATCGTACCGGGCGTCTCGGGCGGAACGATCGCGCTGATTACCGGTATTTATGAGCGCTTGCTGAGTGCCATTGTGGCCGCTGACGCTGAAGCCGTCGTGCTGTTGCTGAGAGGGCGATGGCGAGCACTGTGGTTCCGACTCGACGGGGCGTTTCTCACGGTGCTGTTGTTCGGCATCCTGACAGCGATTTTTTCGATGGCATCGGGTATCCACTGGCTGCTGAGCCACTATCCGCAGCCACTCTGGGCATTTTTCTCAGGGCTGATATTGATCAGCGCCGTGCTACTGCTGCGTGATGAAGTGACGCTGACTCGCCCAGATCGCCTGGTCGGCTTTACGGTCGGCGTTTGTATAGCAGTGGGTGCGGCATTGATGCCCCCAGTGCCCTTTCTTGCGGGGCTTCCCGGTTTATTTTTTGCCGGTGCCATCGCGATTTGCGCGATGATTCTCCCGGGGATATCGGGCAGTTTTATACTGGTATTGATGGGAATGTATGAACCCGTATTGTCAGCGATTAAGACCGTACAAGTGACCGAATTGCTGACGCTGGCGGCGGGGTGCGTCACGGGCCTTGTGCTGTTTGCGCGATTACTGGACCGCATTCTGAAATCCTATCGCGCGCTTGCTATGGCGTTTTTGAGCGGTGTGCTGATGGGGTCTCTGGTCGCCGTATGGCCCTGGCGGGTAAAGGTGTTGATTGAGTCAGGCGCTGACGCATTGACAGTGATGCGGCCAGTATTGCCCGGAGCCGTGTTCCAGCCGCAACTGGGTGTGTGTGTAGCCAGTTTTTTTGCGGGCCTGTTTCTGGTTTGGAGCGTGCAGCGGCTCGCCTTACAGAGGGATGTCTAGCGTGATCCGACACGCAGTGCTGGGTGTGGCGACAATGGGGCTGCTCCTGTTGACGAGTTGCGCGGATCATCCACCAGTGGTGATTGAAAATAAGTCGACGCTGGCGGTTGAGGAAGTGCCCGAGGTACGAGAGGCAACACCCAGGAACCCGCACTACGGGCCAGAGCTGCCGAAAGGCCCAAATTATGTTGTCGAGCCCGGCGATACGCTCTATTCGGTGGCGTTTCGTCTGGGAATGGATCATCGCACGCTGGCGGAACTCAATGACATTGATCCACCTTTTGTGATTCGGGTCGGCCAGTCGCTGACCACGGCCCCCTCGGCTGCCCAGTTGGCGGTTGTGCAACAGCCTGCAGGTGCGGATACAAAGCCGACCGATGTTTCAGCGGGCACAGCGCCGCCTCCGACGGATAAGGGGCGTGAGCAGGTCGCATCAGGCCCGCCTTCACACGCTTTATCGACCGCGAAAGCGGCGCCACTCAATGTGCCGGTAGATCGATGGATCTGGCCCGTGCAGGGGGAAGTGAGCCGGGCTTTCTCGGATGAGCGGCACAAGGGGATGGATCTTGCGGGCGAGAGAGGTTCGCCCATCAGGGCGACGGCTGCCGGTGTGGTGGTCTATGCTGGAACAGGCGTCACTGGTTACGGTGCATTGCTGATCATCAAGCACAACGACACTTACTTAAGCGCCTATGGCCACAATGATGAACTGCTGGCAGTGGAGGGTGAGCGGGTGGAAGCCGGACAGACGATTGCGCGGATGGGCAGCACGAGCAGCGATACGGTGAAACTGCACTTTGAAATCCGGCGCAACGGCCGCCCGGTTAACCCCGTCGCGCTGCTCCCCGCTCGCTAGATCCCCGCTCTCTAGAGTCCAATGCGATATCGACAGCCACTTAGCTGTCGCTTGATGTTAACGCTCCAGCAGTTCCAGTTTACCCGGCTTGCCCGCCCAGTCCTCGGCTTCGGGCAGCGGCTCTTTTCGCTCAGTGATGTTGGGCCAGACCTCGGCCAGTTCTGAATTTAGCTGCAGAAAAACGTCCTGATCTCCCGGTAGTTCATCCTCTGAGTAAATCGCATCGACAGGACACTCGGGTTCACAGAGCGCGCAGTCAATGCACTCGTCGGGGTGAATCACGAGAAAATTGGGTCCTTCGTAAAAACAGTCGACTGGGCATACTTCCACACAGTCAGTGTGTTTGCACTTGATGCAATCTTCGCCAACAACGAACGTCATACTGATACCTCATTTATTTCACGGCGAAGGATACTGGCTGTAGCGGAGTTTGAAAACTGGTCAGGGTTCATCTTCCAGCTTCTGTTTCAGCTGATAAAGCCAATCCAATGCCTCTCTGGCGCTTAACTCGTCAGGTTCGAGCGATTGTAGCGTCTCCAGCACGGGCGATGGCGCGTTTCTGGGTGGCACGAATAACTCCGTTTGAAGAGGGGGAGGCCCGGAGGAGCGGCCGCTCTCCAATTCGTGAAGCTTGTCCTTGGCCGCACCCAGTACATTGCTGGGTACACCGGCGAGCTTGGCAACCTGGAGTCCAAAACTCCGATTGGCAGGGCCCTCCTGAATCTGGTGAAGAAAGACGACATGATCTTCATGTTCTGTCGCATCAAGATGTACGTTGGCCATCGCCGGGTGTTGTCCGGGTAGTGCGGTCAGCTCAAAGTAGTGAGTGGCAAAGAAGGTGAGGGCTTTCACTTGGTTAGCCAGTGCCAGCGCCGTAGCCCAGGCAATGCTTAGGCCATCGAAAGTGCTGGTGCCTCGGCCGATTTCATCCATCAGAATCAGACTGCGCTCCGTCGCGTTGTGAAGTATGTTTGCGGTCTCGGTCATCTCGACCATAAACGTTGAGCGTCCGCTGGCAAGATCGTCAGAAGAACCGATCCGGGTGAAGATACGGTCAAGGCACGACAGCGATACCGCCTGGGCTGGAACAAATGCGCCCACGTGAGCGAGGAGCGCGATCAGTGCGTTCTGTCTCATATAGGTCGATTTACCCCCCATGTTGGGGCCGGTGATCAACAGCATTCTTCGCTGGTGATCTAGAAGCGTGTCATTGGCGATAAACGGAACATCGCGGACAGCTTCGACGACTGGATGTCGACCCCCCTCGATCTGCAGTAATGTCTGCTGAGTGAACTGGGGCCGACACAGCCCCAACACGGATGCGCGCTCTGCGAAGCAGGCAAGCACATCGAGGTCACACAGGGCGGTCGCTGTCGCTTGAAGCGGCGTGAGCGATTCAGCAATCTGCGACACCAGCGCCTCATAGAGGTGCTTCTCACGCGCGAGTGAGCGGCTTTTACTCGACAGGGCTTTGTCCTCAAAGGTTTTTAATTCCGGCGTGATGAAGCGCTCGACATTTTTGAGGGTTTGTCGTCGTTGATAAGCGTCCGGTGCCTGTTCAGACTGACTGCGACTGATCTCGATGTAATAACCGTGTACACGGTTATAACCCACCTTGAGAGTTGAGAGGCCGGTGCTGGCGCGCTCCCGCTGCTTGAGGTCGAGAAGATAGGCGCCGGCATTCTCGCTAATGCCGCGGAGTTCATCGAGCTCTTCGTCGTAGCCCGGGGCAATGACACCGCCGTCCCGAATCAATACTGGCGGGTTGTCGATAATGGCTCGCTCGAGCAGCTCGGTGAGGGCGGTGTAGTCGGGAAGGGCGTCTGCCAGTTGATCAAGTAATGCGGATGCTTTGGGAAGGCGGCTTCGTATGAGTGGTAGGTGGGCCAGGCTACTCCCCAGTCGACTTAAATCCCGCGGTCGCGCAGAGCCCAGAGCAACCCGCGAGAGAATTCGCTCCAGATCGGCAATTTCGTTGAGCGCTTCGCGCAGGGGCTCAAAGCCATAGTCTTGTATCAATGAGCTGACCGCGCCGAGGCGTTCTTCAATCGCCTCGAGGTTATTGATGGGGCGATGCAGCCAGCGTCGCAAATGCCGAGCGCCCATTGCAGTGACCGTGCTGTCGTATACCGCGTAAAGCGTGTGCTCCTCACCGCCGCTCAGGGTTTGGTCGATCTCGAGATTACGGCGCGTGGCCGCATCAAGAATGACCGCGCCACTTTGTGATTCGAGATGAATCGCACGGATGTGGGGGAGGTCACTGCGCTGCGTATCTTTGACATAGGTCAACAACGCACCTGCGGCGGCGATCGCCACAGTCAGTCCACCACAGCCAAAGCCATCGAGATCCCGGGTCTGAAATTGTCTCTGCAAAGCTTCGCGGGCGCTCACTGCTTCGAAGCACCAGTCGGGCTGCCTCCGGAGGGCGCCGGGCCATTCAGCCTCAGCGAGAAGGCTCGATTCCGGCACGAGGATCTCTGCCGGAGCGAGGCGTGCGATCTCGGCTTCGAGTCCGACTGCGTCGTCGACCTCCGATACCAGAAATCGTCCACTGCTGACATCTAGCCAGGCCAGGCCAAAAGTATTTTGATCGCTTGCCACCGCCAGTATCAGTGCGTCCTGGCGCGCATCAAGAAGCGATTCATCTGTCAGGGTGCCCGGCGTGACAATGCGGGCCACCTGCCGCTCGACAGGACCCTTACTGGTTGCCGGGTCGCCGATTTGCTCGGCAATCGCTACCGAGCGTCCAGCCTTGACCAGTCTTGCCAGGTAGCCCTCTGCGGCATGGTAGGGAACCCCTGCCATGGGGATCGCTTCACCTGCGGATTTACCGCGGCTGGTCAGCGTGATATCGAGAAGCCTGGACGCCACCTCGGCGTCGTCGTAAAACAACTCGTAGAAATCTCCCATGCGATAAAACAGCAGTTCGCGCGGATGCTCGCTTTTGATCGCGAGGTACTGCTGCATCATGGGTGTATGCGTGGCTGAGGGGGC
>NYTG01000092.1 GCA_002683395.1 Halieaceae bacterium
AACGGTAGTGGAAGGCCAGTGGCTCAATTGGCAGAGCAGCGGATTCCAAATCCGCAGGTTGGGGGTTCGATTCCCTCCTGGCCTGCCACCTTAGCCTGACAGTGCGAGGTGGTGAACAGGGCCGGCGATGGGTGGAAACCTGCGGCGGTATGGAGAATGAATATGAGTGAAGCCGCACCAAGCAGGCTTGATTCGGCGAAATGGGTTGTCGTGCTGGCAGTGGTAGCCGGTGGTGTCTATGGCAACAGCTATTACGGTGATCAGCCGATCTTGTATCGGGTGTTGGCGTTACTGGTGCTGGCGTTGGTGGCGGGCTGGATTGCTTCGCTGACGCAAAAAGGCGGCGATTTCCTGACTTTGGTGAAGGGGTCGCGGACAGAAATTCGCAAGGTGGTCTGGCCGACGCGGCAGGAAACCACACAAACCACACTGATTGTGTTTGTGTTTGTGATTATTACGGGCCTGATTCTTTGGGGCCTCGACAGCGTGCTGGGCTGGCTCGCGTCGTTAATTTTGGGTTGAGGGTAGGAACATGGCTTTAAAGTGGTACGTAGTGCATGCCTACTCTCAATACGAGAAGAAGGTGGCCACCGCCATTCAGGAGCGTATCGAGCGCCTTGCTATGCAGGACCGATTCGGCGAGATCATTGTGCCGACCGAGGAAGTGATCGAGATGAAGGGTGGGCAGAAGCGCAAGAGCGAGCGCAAGTTCTTCCCCGGTTATGTCCTCGTGCAGATGGAGCTCGACGACGATACCTGGCACCTTGTAAAAGACACGCCCCGGGTATTGGGTTTTATCGGTGGCAAGGCAGACAAGCCATCGCCGATTACCGACGCGGAAGCCAACGTGATTCTGCAGAGGGTTGAGGCAGGTGTAGACCAGCCACGGCCTAAGACCGTGTTCGAGCCCGGCGAGATGGTGCGGGTCGTCGACGGGCCGTTCAACGACTTTAATGGTGTAGTCGAGGACGTGAACTATGAAAAGAGCCGCCTCAACGTGGCGGTGCTGATCTTCGGGCGCTCTACGCCCGTAGAATTGGAGTTTGGTCAGGTGGAAAAAGCCTGATCGGGTGGGGCAGGCTGCGGTCTGCCCCGACAACCACGCCACCTCGGTGGCGATGATGGGGAGCCCGCGCGGTGAGTTGCCTTTGGTAGCCACCACAACGGCGTTTGAACCCAGGAGATGACAACATGGCGAAGAAGATCGACGGCTATATCAAGCTGCAAATCCCGGCTGGGCAGGCTAACCCCTCTCCACCCGTTGGTCCCGCACTGGGCCAAAAAGGGGTGAACATCATGGAATTCTGTAAGGCGTTCAATGCCGATACGCAAGGCATGGAGCCCGGCCTGCCGATTCCGGTGGTGATTACGGTTTACAGCGACAAGTCTTTTACTTACATCAAGAAGACACCCCCTGCTTCAATTTTGTTGAAAAAGGCGGCGGGCATTAAGAGTGGTTCTGGCCGCCCTAATACCGAGAAGGTGGGCAAGGTGAATCGGGCTCAGCTTGAAGACGTGGCTAATCAGAAGTGGCCCGACCTCACGGCCGCTGATATGGACGCGGCGGTGCGCACCATCGCAGGTAGTGCACGTTCAGCGGGTATCGAGACGGAGGGCGTGAACTGATGGCTAAGTTATCAAAACGCGTTCGAGCCTTCCGCGAGAAGGTGGACGCTAACCACAGCTATCCGCTCGATGAGGCGGTAGCGCTGATTAAGGAATTCGGTACCGTTAAGTTCAACGAAACCGTTGAAGTCGCGGTCAATCTGGGCGTGGATGCGCGCAAATCTGATCAGGGTGTTCGCGGAGCGACTACACTCCCCCATGGCACGGGCGCTGACGTTCGGGTTGCTGTCTTCACTCAAGGTGACAGTGCCGAGAAGGCCAAGGCCTTGGGCGCTGAGTTTGTTGGCATGGAAGATCTCGCCGAGCAAATCAAAGGCGGCATGATGGATTTTGACGTCGTGATTGCCTCGCCGGATGCGATGCGGGTGGTCGGCACGCTGGGCCAGGTGCTTGGCCCGCGTGGTCTGATGCCCAACCCCAAGACGGGGACGGTTACGCCCGATATTGAAACGGCTGTCAACAATGCCAAGGCGGGTCAGATGCGTTTTCGCAGCGACAAGAACGGTATCGTTCACGGCGGTATCGGCAAGGTGAATTTCGAGCCTGACGCCATCAAAGGCAACCTCGTTGCCGTGCTGGCTGATCTCAAGAAAGCTAAGCCTGCGTCTGCTAAGGGCGTGTATGTCCGCAAAGTGACGCTGTCGACCACCATGGGGCCGGGCGTCACCATCGATCACAACGCGATCGAATTTTAAACACTGAATCAAGGCCACGGGCGTGAGCCCGGGGCCAAGAGCCCCCGTGTGTTTCGCGGAGGGTCGGGCGGAGTGCAGTAAGGCTCCGCCCACTTTGGAAGTCTTTGCAGGAACGTGTGGGAAACCCCGCTGAACGCCAAAGACTGTCAAAGACCGTAGGTGGCACTCTCAAAGGTGCCTTAATGACGGATGCGATCCGATTGCCTACGCAGATGGTGAGGTAGTTCATCACCGAGGGGGGCCGCTACCCAGGTAGCGGCCTAAACAACCACGAAAGGAGTAAGCCAAGTGGCTATTGGACTCGAAGAAAAGAAAGCGATCGTCGCTGAAGTCAACGAGACAGCTGCCAGTGCGCTTTCGCTTGTAATTGCCGACGCGCGCGGCGTTGCATCGAATGACATGACTGCTCTGCGTGCCTCGGCTCGCGAAAACCAAATCACCCTGCGGGTGGTGCGGAATACGCTGGCCAAGCGGGCATTGGAAGGAACTGAGTACGAGTGTGTGACTGACACTTTGACCGGGCCTTCCCTGTTCGGATTCTCTATGGAAGATCCGGGCGCGGCAGCACGATTGTTCAAGGATTTTGCCTCAGACAACAAAGAGTTCGAGGTAAAGGCACTGTCGGTTAGCGGAGAGCTGCTAGGAGCCGACCAGCTTGATGTGTTGGCCAAGCTACCCACGCGGGATCAGGCGTTGGCAACATTGATGAGCGTCATGCAGGCGCCTGTCGTGAAGCTGGTTCGCACGACGAACGAGGTTCCCGGCAAGCTGGTACGCGTCATGGCGGCAGTTCGAGATCAGAAACAAGAGGCGGCCTGACAGGTCCTGCCTCACCCTGCAATTTTTTAACGGAGATTAAGACATGGCACTTTCAAAAGACGAAATTCTCGACGCAATTGCCGAGATGAGCGTAATGGACATCGTTGCACTGGTTGAGGCGATGGAAGAGAAGTTTGGCGTTTCTGCCGCGGCAGCGGTAGCCGTTGCTGCTCCCGCAGCGGGCGGCGACGCCGGTGGCGCAGCAGCTGAAGAGCAGACAGAGTTCGACATCATCCTGACGTCGGGCGGCGAGAAGAAGGTCAATGTGATCAAGGTTGTGCGTGCAGTGACCGGTCTCGGCCTGAAGGAAGCGAAGGCAGTTGTTGACGGCGCGCCGGCCCCTGTGAAAGAGGGTGCTTCAAAGGACGAAGCGGAAGACATCAAGAAGCAGATTGAAGAAGCAGGCGGCGCAGCAGAGCTCAAGTAATTGGGCACTGCGAAACGTTAAGCACCGCAACAGGGCTGGAGCGCTTTAGCGCTCCGGCCTTTTCCCGGTTGTAAAACCGGTTCCGAATTTTCAAGGCTTGCATTGTGGTCGGACAATGTGGGTCGAAGGGGAGTACTGATGACCTACTCGTACACGGAAAAGAAGCGCATTCGCAAGGATTTCGGTTCCTTACCCAAGGTAATGGATATCCCGTATCTGCTTGCGATCCAGCTCGATTCATATGGCAAGTTCACTCAGGATGGTGTGTCGCTGAAAGAGCGCGGTGAGCACGGCCTGCATGCAGCGTTTAAGTCGGTTTTTCCGATCGTTAGCTACAGCGGTAACGCGGCACTCGAATATGTGGACTATGCGCTGGGCGAGCCCGTGTTTGATGTGGATGAGTGTGTATTGCGGGGCACCACTTATGCCTGTGCACTGCGGGTCAAAGTTCGACTGATCATTTATGACAAGGAGTCCTCCTCCAAGTCGATAAAGGACATCAAAGAACAGGATGTCTACATGGGGGAGATCCCCCTTATGACTCAAAACGGGACCTTCGTCATCAATGGTACCGAGCGGGTCATCGTTTCCCAATTACATCGTTCCCCCGGCGTTTTCTTTGACCATGATAAGGGTAAGACCCACTCGTCCGGCAAGCTGCTCTATAGCGCTCGGGTGATTCCTTACCGTGGCTCTTGGCTTGACTTCGAGTTTGATCCCAAGGACATGGTTTATGTGCGGATCGATCGCCGTCGCAAGCTCCCGGCGACGGTATTGCTGCGAGCGCTCGGCTACGACTCCGAAGAGATTCTGGATATTTTCTACGAGACAACGGCTTTCCAGCTGGGTGAAGAAGGCTCTGCCACCATGACGTTGGTGTCAAAGCGCCTGCAGGGCGACATGGCCGCCTTCGATATCATGGCGGGCAAAAAGTTGATTGTTGAGCGTGGTCGCCGCATCACGGCGCGACACATCCGCCAGCTCGACGATGCCGGTATCGAAATGTTGTCGGTGCCCGAGGAATATCTCGAAGAGCGTCGCCTGGCGAAAAACATTATCGATACGGCTACCGGCGAGGTGTTCGCCGAGTGCAACACCGAAATCACGGTGGCCCTGCTCGCTGAGCTGCGAGAGAAGGGCATCGATACGGTAGAGACGATCTATACCAACGAATATGACTGCGGTCCGTTTATCTCAGACACTCTGGCGGCTGACAGTACCCGCAGCGTGCTCGAGGCGTTGGTCGAGATCTACCGCATGATGCGGCCGGGCGAGCCTCCCACCAAGGAGTCGGCAGAGAATCTGTTCCAGAATCTGTTCTTCTCTCCGGAGCGCTACGACCTCTCCGCGGTGGGCCGCATGAAGTTCAATCGCCGCCTTGGCCGGGAAGAGAAAATCGGTTCGCCAACCCTCGATAAACAGGACATCGTTGATGTGATGTGTGCGTTGGTGGGTATCCGCAACGGCAAGGGCGTGGTCGATGATATCGACCACCTGGGTAACCGACGCGTTCGCTCAGTGGGCGAAATGGCAGAGAACCAGTTCCGTGTGGGCCTGGTGCGCGTTGAGCGAGCGGTGAAGGAACGGTTGTCCATGGCAGAGAGCGAGGGCCTGATGCCTCAGGATCTCATCAATGCCAAGCCGGTTTCAGCAGCGGTAAAGGAGTTCTTTGGCTCCAGTCAGCTGTCGCAGTTTATGGATCAGAACAACCCGCTGTCGGAAGTGACCCACAAGCGTCGTGTATCGGCGTTGGGCCCGGGCGGCCTGACCCGCGAGCGTGCCGGTTTTGAGGTTCGAGACGTGCATCCCACTCACTATGGCCGAGTGTGCCCGATCGAGACGCCAGAAGGCCCAAATATTGGTCTGATTAACTCGCTGGCAACCTATGCTCGAACCAATGAATACGGCTTCCTCGAGTCACCGTATCGCAAGGTGGTGAAAGGTGTGGTGACAGACGATATTGAATATCTGTCCGCGATTAACGAGGCCCAGTATGTGATTGCGCAGGCTTCAGCCACGTTGGATAACAAGAATCGCTTCGTCGATGACTTGATCAACGTGCGCAACATGAACGAATTTACGGTCAAGCCCGCCGCTGACGTGCAATATATGGATGTGTCACCGAAGCAAGTGGTGTCCATTGCGGCGGCATTGATTCCGTTCCTCGAGCACGATGACGCAAACCGCGCGCTTATGGGCTCCAACATGCAGCGTCAGGCAGTGCCAACGCTGAAGGCGGAAAAGCCCTTGGTCGGTACTGGGATGGAGCGTTACGTTGCCTCTGATTCAGGCGTTTGCGAGGTGGCAGCGCGGGGCGGCGTGATCGACTCTGTTGATGCAAGCCGCATTGTGGTGCGGGTCAATGCCAAAGAAGTGGGCATCGACGATTCGCCGGTCGATATTTATAACCTCACCAAGTACAAGCGTTCCAATCAAAACACCTGCATCAACCAGCGCCCGATCGTGAAGCCGGGTGACGTGGTGGCGCGGGGCGATATCCTCGCTGACGGCCCGTCGGTCGACTTGGGTGAGCTGGCTCTCGGGCAAAACATGCGTATCGCATTCATGCCTTGGAATGGCTACAACTTCGAGGACTCCATCCTCGTGTCTGAGCGAGTGGTGCAAGAAGATCGCTTTACCACTATCCACATCCAGGAGCTCACCTGTATCTCCCGCGATACCAAATTAGGCTCTGAAGAGATCACTGCCGATATCCCTAACGTTGGGGAAGGCGCACTGGGCAAGCTCGACGAATCGGGCATTGTCTACATCGGCGCCGAAGTCGATGCTGGAGACATTCTCGTTGGCAAGGTGACTCCCAAGGGGGAGACGCAGCTGACACCCGAAGAGAAGCTGCTGCGCGCCATCTTTGGCGAGAAGGCTTCTGACGTAAAGGACACCTCTCTACGTGTACCTTCGAGCTACAAAGGCACCGTGATCGATGTGCAGGTCTTCACTCGAGATGGCCTGGAGAAGGATCCTCGCGCCAAGCAGATCGAAGGTGCGCAGCTGGCAGACTACCGAAAGGATCTGAAAGAAGAGTACCGCATTTACGAAGAGGCTACTTTCGCCCGACTCGCCAGTTTGCTTGAAGGCAAGAGCACGGTCTCTGGTGGTGGTCTGAGCAAAGGTACCAAGCTGACGAAGACAGTGCTGGCCGACCTGGACCGCGAGCAATGGTTCAAGTTGAAGCTGTCGGACGCTGATTTGAACAGCCAATTGGCTTCGGCGCAGCGCCTCCTCGAGGAGCAAAATACGCAGCTCGAAGAGCGTTACGAAATTAAGCGCGAGAAGCTTCAGAGCGGCGACGATCTGGCGCCTGGTGTGTTGAAGATCGTTAAGGTTTACCTAGCCGTGAAGCGCCGTATCCAGCCTGGCGACAAGATGGCGGGCCGCCACGGTAACAAGGGTGTGATCTCGGTGATTATGCCGGTGGAAGATATGCCTTACGACGAGCACGGCGATCCGATCGATATCGTGCTCAATCCGCTCGGCGTGCCGTCGCGCATGAATGTGGGTCAGATTTTGGAGACTCACTTGGGTATGGCTGCTCGTGGCCTCGGTCGCAAGATCGACGACATGTTGGAGCAGCAGGTGAAGCTGACCCAGTTGCGTAGCTTCCTGAAACAGGTGTACAGCCACACTACCGATTCACGTCGCAGCGCGGACATCGCGTCGCTGAGCGATGACGAGCTGGTGGCGTTGGCAGACAACCTGCGAGCAGGTGTGCCGATGGCCACGCCGGTCTTTGATGGCGCCCGCGAGGAGTCGATCAAGGAATTGCTGCGCATGGCAGAGTTGCCCGATAGCGGTCAGTTAACGCTATACGACGGTCGATCCGGAGATCAGTTCGACCGACCGGTCACGGTGGGTTACATGTACATGCTGAAGCTCAACCACCTGGTTGATGACAAGATGCACGCGCGCTCGACGGGCTCCTACAGCCTGGTCACCCAGCAGCCACTGGGTGGTAAGGCGCAGTTTGGTGGGCAGCGATTTGGTGAGATGGAGGTCTGGGCACTGGAGGCTTACGGTGCTGCCTACACACTGCAGGAGATGCTGACCGTCAAGTCGGATGACGTGGCCGGGCGTACCAAGATGTACAAAAATATCGTCGATGGGGATCACCAAATGGAGCCGGGTATGCCCGAGTCCTTCAATGTGTTGATTAAAGAAATCCGCTCGCTTGGGATCGACATCGATCTTGAGTCTGAGTCATCCGGCTTCTGAGGGGAGATAAGACGTGAAAGATTTACTGAACCTGCTGAGCAGGGAAAAAAACGAAGACTTCGATGCGATCCGTATCGGTCTAGCCTCTCCGGAAATGATTCGGTCGTGGTCCTTTGGTGAGGTCAAGAAGCCAGAAACCATCAACTATCGGACGTTCAAGCCGGAGCGCGATGGTCTGTTCTGCGCCAAGATTTTTGGCCCGGTTAAGGATTACGAGTGCCTGTGCGGCAAGTACAAGCGGCTGAAGCATCGCGGTGTCATCTGTGAAAAATGTGGTGTCGAGGTGGCGCTGGCCAAAGTGCGTCGTGAGCGCATGGGGCACATTGAACTGGCAAGCCCAGTTGCCCACATTTGGTTTTTAAAGTCATTGCCGTCACGGATTGGTCTGCTGCTGGATATGACGCTACGGGATATCGAGCGCATTCTGTATTTTGAAGCCTACGTCGTCACTGACCCGGGCTTGACCGCGCTGGAGCATGCTCAGCTACTGAATGACGAGCAGTATTACGAGGCGATGGAAGAGTACGGTGACGAGTTCACTGCCAAGATGGGTGCTGAGGCCATTCAGGACCTGATGATGGAGATAAACCTTAAGGCGGAGATCGAGCAGCTCCGTGAGGAAATTCCCCAAACCAACTCAGAAACCAAGATCAAGAAGTTTTCCAAGCGGCTCAAGCTGATGGAAGCTTTTGATAAGTCGGGTAACAAGCCGGAGTGGATGATTCTCAACGCGCTGCCCGTGTTGCCGCCGGATCTGCGTCCGCTGGTGCCCCTAGATGGTGGGCGCTTTGCGACGTCTGACCTCAACGATTTGTACCGACGGGTGATCAACCGTAACAACCGTCTGAAGCGACTGCTCGACCTCAATGCGCCAGACATTATTGTCCGCAACGAAAAGCGTATGTTGCAGGAATCGGTGGATGCCCTGCTGGATAACGGCCGACGTGGTCGTGCGATTACCGGCTCCAACAAGCGTCCGCTCAAGTCGCTAGCCGACATGATTAAAGGCAAGCAAGGCCGCTTCCGCCAGAATCTGCTGGGTAAGCGCGTGGATTATTCGGGTCGTTCCGTGATCGTGACCGGTCCCACTCTGAGACTGCACCAATGTGGTCTGCCCAAAAAGATGGCATTGGAGCTTTTCAAGCCGTTCATCTTCGGCAAGCTCGAGTTGCGCGGTCTCGCCAGCACGATCAAAGCTGCCAAAAAGATGGTCGAGCGCGAGCCGCCAGAGGTCTGGGATATCCTCGCCGAAGTGATTCGCGAGCACCCGGTATTGCTGAACCGTGCGCCAACACTCCACCGGCTGGGTATTCAGGCATTCGAGCCTGTATTGATTGAGGGCAAAGCAATTCAGCTTCACCCGCTGGTATGCGCCGCTTACAACGCGGACTTCGACGGTGATCAGATGGCGGTGCACGTGCCGCTGACGCTGGAAGCGCAGCTCGAAGCCCGAGCGCTGATGATGTCAACCAACAACATCCTCTCGCCGGCATCTGGTGACCCGATTATCGTGCCATCGCAGGATGTGGTGCTGGGTCTCTATTACATGACGCGTGATCGCGTGAATGCCAAGGGTGAAGGCATGTCCTTTGCCGATACCGAAGAGGTCCAGCGCGCCTACGGCAGCGGCCGCGTGGATTTGCATGCCCGAGTCAAAGTGCGTATCCACGAAACCTTGATGAACCTGGGTGAAGAGACACGAGAGCAGACACGCATTGTCGAGACGAGTGTTGGACGGGCGTTGCTGTGGGATATCGTGCCCGACGGACTCTCTTTCGATCTCGTGAACCGGCCCATGGTCAAGAAAGCGATCTCGCAGGTGATCAACCAGTGCTACCGTGCGGTGGGCCTCAAGGCGACAGTCATCTTTGCTGACCAGTTGATGTACACCGGTTACGAGTACTCCACTCGCTCGGGCGCGTCGATTGGCGTGAACGATTTTGTCATCCCCGATGCCAAGGCCGAGATGATCGATCGAGCCGATGCCGAAGTGGCCGAGATTGAGCAGCAGTACCGTGCCGGTCTGGTGACACAGGGCGAGAAGTACAACAAAGTGATCGACATTTGGTCGCGGACCAATGATCAGGTTTCCAAAGCGATGATGGCGGGTCTCTCCAAGGAGACCGTGACTAACCGCGTTGGGGACGACGAGGAGCAGGATTCCTTTAACTCTGTTTACATGTACGCCGACTCTGGAGCACGGGGTTCGCCCGCACAGATCCGGCAGCTAGCAGGGATGCGCGGTCTGATGGCCAAGCCTGACGGCTCGATCATTGAGACCCCGATTACCGCGAACTTCCGTGAAGGCTTGAACGTACTGCAGTACTTCATTTCGACGCACGGTGCTCGAAAGGGTCTGGCCGATACGGCACTCAAGACTGCGAACTCGGGTTACCTGACGCGTCGCCTTGTAGACGTGGCTCAGGACGTGGTGGTGACGGAAGTAGATTGCGGTACCGACGAGGGGCTTGTAATGACCTCGGTAATCGATGGCGGTGACATCATTGAGTCGCTCTCTGAACGTGTCCTGGGCCGGATCGTGGCCAAGGATGTGGTTGATCCGAGCACCGGCGAGATTCTACTTGAAGCCGGCACCATGATGGATGAGGTGCTAACGGGTCAGGTGGACGAGATGGGAATCGAAGAGATCATTGTTCGGTCGCCGATCACTTGTCAGACCCGTCACGGTATTTGCTCAACCTGTTACGGCCGTGATCTTGGTCGCGGGCATCAGGTCAATATGGGCGAGGCCATCGGTGTTGTGGCCGCACAGTCAATTGGTGAGCCCGGTACCCAGCTGACCATGCGTACCTTCCACATTGGTGGTGCAGCATCGGGTCAGGCAGCGCAGGATAATATTCAGGTCAATAACGACGGCGTGATTCGCCTCCATAACATCAAGGTGGTCGACAAGCCAGATGGCTCCTTGGTGGCGGTTTCGCGTTCGGGTGAGCTGTCATTGCTCGACAGCGTGGGCCGCGAGCGTGAGCGATACAAAGTGCCTTACGGCGCGACTATTCGCGTTCAGGACGAGGCAGCGGTGGCAGCAGGCGATATTGTTGCCACCTGGGATCCGCACACGCACCCCATCATTACCGAGGTGGCCGGTACCGTGAAGTTCAGCGGTATGGACGAGGGCATGACGATTAAGCGCCAGACCGATGAATTTACAGGTCTGTCGAGCATTTCAGTCTTGGATGTGGCCGAGCGCCCGACGGCGGGTAAGGATATTCGCCCCGCTGTCACGCTGGTAGATGGCAAGGGCAAAGAGCTGCTGTTGGCAGGCACTAATGTGCCGGCGCACTACTTTCTGCCCCACGGTGCCATGGTGAATCTGGAAGATGGTGCCAAGGTGGAGGTGGGCGATGTCATTGCCCGGATCCCGCAGGAAGGTTCCAAGACCCGGGATATCACCGGTGGTCTGCCCAGAGTGGCCGATCTGTTTGAAGCGCGTAAGCCGAAAGAGCCTGCGATTCTCGCGGAGATCTCGGGGACTGTCAGCTTCGGCAAGGAAACCAAGGGCAAGCGCCGCCTGGTGATTACTCCAACCGATACCTCTTCGCTTCCGGAGGGTTCTGATCATTACGAAGAGCTCATTCCAAAATGGCGCCAGCTGTCGGTATTCGAAGGCGAGACTGTCGAGAAAGGTGAAGTTGTCTCGGAAGGTCCGCTGAGCCCGCACGATATTCTTCGTCTGAAGGGTATTCCGGCACTGGCGGAATACATCGTCAATGAGATCCAAGAGGTCTATCGCCTGCAGGGTGTAAAGATCAATGACAAGCACATTGAAGTCATTGTTCGGCAGATGCTGCGCAAGGTAGAGATCACATCAGCCGGCGACTCGACGTTCATCAAGGGTGAGCAGGCTGAGTACACGTCCTTTCTGGAGGAATGTGATCGCCTCGATGCAGAGGACCTGGTATCACCCAATGCCAGACGAGAACTACTGGGCATCACCAAGGCATCGCTGGCCACAGAGAGCTTTATTTCTGCGGCGTCCTTCCAGGAGACGACCCGTGTCCTGACCGAGGCGGCGGTGACCGGCAAGCGTGATTACCTGCGTGGTCTCAAGGAGAACGTCATTGTGGGTCGGTTGATTCCGGCCGGTACAGGCCTCGCCTACCACGAGGAGCGTCGGCGCAAGCAGTCAGAAGGTGACGAACTGGCGCTGAGCATGTCGGCCGAGGAGTTTTCCGAGAGCTTTGCGGAGGAGATGGAGCGCGTCGAGGCAGCAGATGCTGCTGAAGGTGCGGTTGAGGATGCTGCAGAGGAATAGTCACATTGTGGCGCGCTTGACCGGTTTTAGGCCGGTCTATAGAATGCGCGCTCGTTTTCGGGGCCCCGGCCCCGGATCCATTAATTGGAGCAAGTGCTGAATGGCAACCATTAACCAGCTTGTGCGGAAGCCGCGTAAGCGAAAAGTCACCAAGAGCGGTGTGCCCGCATTGCAGGCCTGCCCGCAGCGTCGTGGCGTCTGTACTCGTGTTTACACCACCACCCCGAAGAAGCCGAACTCAGCTCTGCGAAAGGTCTGCCGGGTTCGTCTGACCAACGGGTTTGAGGTGTCTTCTTATATTGGTGGTGAAGGCCATAACTTGCAGGAGCACAGCGTGGTGCTGATTCGCGGCGGCCGGGTGAAGGATTTGCCGGGCGTTCGCTATCACACAGTGCGTGGAAGCCTCGATACGTCGGGCGTTTCTGATCGGAAGCAAGGCCGATCAAAGTACGGAACCAAGCGACCGAAGTAAAAGCGGATGCCCCTGGGGGTATTCACCTAGATGTCACATCGTTGACAGTAAGGCCGGTCCGCCGAGTGTAGTGGCCGGGAACCCTGAAGAGATAGGAAATACAACATGCCAAGAAGACGCGTTATTGCCAAGCGTGAAGTTCTGCCTGATCCCAAATTCGGGAACTCTACGCTCGCCAAATTTATGAACCATGTGATGATCAGCGGCAAGAAGTCTATCGCCGAGTCGATTGTCTATGGTGCGCTTGATATCGTTGAGGAGCGCACCAAGCGCGACCCCATCGAGGTGTTCGACGAGGCGCTAGAGAATATTGCTCCCATGGTGGAAGTGAAGTCCCGCCGTGTCGGTGGCGCGACCTATCAGGTGCCGGTCGAAGTTCGGCCGTCCCGCCGTGTGGCGCTATCGATGCGCTGGTTGGTTGATTACGCCCGTAACCGGGGTGAGAAATCCATGCGCCAGCGATTGGCGGGAGAGATCGTCGATGCAGCACAAGGCAAAGGTAACGCGGTGAAGAAGCGTGAAGACGTGCACCGTATGGCCGAAGCCAACAAGGCTTTCTCTCACTTTCGATTCTGAAATCCCGTTTGCCAACCCTAATCTGAGGACACTGTCGTGGCTCGTAAGACTCCGATCAACCGTTATCGCAACATCGGTATTGTTGCCCACGTGGACGCCGGTAAAACCACCACCACGGAGCGGGTTCTATTTTACACCGGTCTGTCTCACAAGATTGGCGAAGTGCACGATGGTGCCGCCACTATGGATTGGATGGAGCAGGAGCAGGAGCGGGGCATCACGATTACCTCGGCCGCGACGACCTGTTTCTGGCAGGGCATGCAACAGCAGTTCGATCAGCACCGCGTCAATATCATCGATACCCCCGGGCACGTGGACTTCACTATTGAGGTGGAGCGCTCCCTGCGTGTTCTAGACGGCGCCGTTGTTGTGCTGTGTGGGTCGTCGGGCGTGCAGCCTCAGACAGAGACCGTCTGGCGGCAGGCGAATAAGTACGAAGTCCCGCGCATGGTTTTTGTGAACAAGATGGACCGCGCTGGCGCTGATTTTGAAAATGTGGTCGCCCAACTTCGAGAGCGATTAGGCTGCAATGCTGTGCCGATTCAAATGACGATCGGTTCGGAAGAAGACTTCAAGGGCGTGATCGACCTGATTAAGCAAAAGGCGATTATCTGGAGTGAAGACGACATGGGTATGACCTTCGAGTATGAAGACATTCCTGCTGACCTCGTTGATAAAGTAAATGAAATGCGCGAATACATGGTCGAGGCGGCTGCAGAGGCCAACGAAGAGCTGATGACCAAGTATCTCGAAGAAGGCGAACTCACCGAAGAAGAGATCAAGCAAGGCATTCGGATCCGAACGCTGGCCAATGAGATCGTTCCGATCTTGGGTGGCTCAGCCTTTAAGAATAAGGGTGTGCAGGCGGTTTTGGATGCGGTAATCGAGTATTTGCCGTCACCCACCGAAGTGAAAGCGATTGAAGGTACGCTAGAGGACGGCGAAACCGTCGTAGCGCGTCCATCAGAAGATACTGCGCCTTTCTCTGCTCTGGCGTTCAAGATCGCGACAGATCCGTTTGTGGGTACGCTGACTTTCTTTCGGGTGTATTCAGGTACCTTGGAATCAGGTACGGGGATCTATAACGCGGTGAAGCAAAAGAAAGAGCGTGTGGGTCGTATGGTTCAAATGCACGCCAACAGCCGCGAAGAGATTAAAGAAGTGTTAGCGGGCGATATCGCCGCGGCGATTGGTCTGAAAGATGTCACCACGGGCGATACGCTGTGCGATGCAGATAACGTGGTTATTCTCGAGCGAATGGAGTTTCCAGAGCCCGTTATTTCAGTAGCGGTTGAGCCTAAGTCGAAGGTTGACCAGCAGAAGATGGGCGTCGCGTTGGGTAAATTGGCTCAAGAAGATCCCTCATTCCGCGTTAAAACAGATGAAGAAACGGGCCAGACGATTATCTCCGGTATGGGTGAGTTGCACCTCGATATTCTGGTCGATCGTATGCGCCGGGAGTTCAGCGTCGAGGCCAACATTGGTAAGCCTCAAGTGGCCTACCGGGAGCGCATTACTACCACTACAGAAATCGAAGGCAAGTTTGTCCGTCAGTCGGGCGGGCGCGGTCAGTATGGACATGTCTGGGTCAAATTTGAGCCAGGCGAGGATGCCAACGCCGAGGGCCTCGAGTTTGTGAACGAAATCGTGGGCGGTATTGTGCCGAGGGAGTACATCCCGGCCGTCAATAAAGGTATTGAAGAGCAAATGCAAAACGGAGTCCTCGCTGGCTACCCGCTGCTAGGCCTCAAAGCCACGCTTTATGACGGATCCTTCCATGATGTTGACTCGAATGAGATGGCGTTCAAGGTTGCTGCGAGTATGGCCACCAAGAAGCTGGCAGAGGTCGGCGGTGCCGAGCTGCTCGAGCCAATGATGCAGGTCGAAGTGGTGACCCCTGAAGAGAACATGGGCGACGTGGTGGGCGATCTCAACCGTCGGCGCGGTCTTATTCAAGGCATGGACGAGAACGCCGCCGGCAAAATTGTGAATGCCGAGGTGCCACTGGCAGAGATGTTCGGGTATGCCACAGATTTGCGGTCTGCTACCCAGGGCCGAGCGACCTACACAATGGAGTTCGCCCGTTACGCCCCCGCGCCCAATAACGTCGCGAAAGAAATTATTTCCAAAAATCAGACGTCGTAATCGTCTACCAGCACACTGAGGTGAAGAAAGATGGCAAAAGAGGCATTTGAGCGTTCGAAGCCCCACGTGAATGTGGGCACGATTGGACACGTAGACCACGGTAAGACGACGCTGACGGCGG
>NYTG01000079.1 GCA_002683395.1 Halieaceae bacterium
GGAGAGCAGCAGAGCAGCACCCTGGGTCACGATCAGGAGATATCCCCCGAGACCGAAGATGACAGTCCACCCGGCGATGCGCCGTATCTCTACAGAAGCGAATCGCTCTGCAAAGAAAGCGGCGACGGTGTTGGCCCGGCTTCGCCTCAGAAACGTGCCAAAAAATAATGCCCCGTAGACATACCCGATAACGGTAAGCCCAGGCAGCAACAAATATGGACCCAACTGCCCCGCATACGTGAACCCCGCCTCACCCATGAATACCGTCGTACTCATGAGGCTTGCTACCAGCGTGCCAATAATCAGGAAGGTAGGAGCGCTGCGCCCCGCCACGTAATAATCTTCGAGGGTTTTGACGCGACGACCCGCGTAACTCCCGATCACTACAAACAGGATGATAAATAACGCGATCGTAATGGAAAAAGCCGTCATCCCAGCAAGCCGCCTGACCATTGCCGACGATGTTCAATCCGATTCGCTAACAACGGGGGCTTACTTAGACCCATTATTGCCTCTTTCGATGAGTGGACAGTCTAAACTTCCTGACTCGTCAGGCAGATTACTTGATTGACCGTCACTTTTACTACGAGCATATGGGCTAAGAAGCGTTGACCGCCGCTAGTGTCTAGACTCACAGTGCTCTGGCGTCCCAATATCAGCCGATAATTTGGAGCAGATGTTTTAAATGGAGATGAAGCAATGACAGAAATCAGTGTCCAAAAAAATCCCGCGCAACTATCGGATTTAGAAGCGTGTGAATCTTTTGGGGAGCCAGTCGGCGCATTGCCCTTGCAAACCAACGCCGGCTTTTTTGAAGGCGAGCTTGCAAAAGGTCAGCTGTACACGGGCACCTGGGAGTGCGAGCCCGGCACATTGGAGCTTGATCTCGAACTAACCGAATTCTGCTACTTGCTGGAAGGTCACTGGAGGTTCACCTCCGAGACCGGTGTTGTCTCAGAGGTCAAAGCAGGTGATAGCTGGGTCTTTCCCAGGGGCTGGAAAGGCACCGCTGAGGTGATTGAAAAAGTTCGCAAAGTTTACGCCATGATGGTTCCGGAAGACGCGGAATAAAAAGCCTCTGCTAAAACAGATCCAGCAGTTTGTAATACGCCATTCCTGCGGCCAGCAGTGGTCTGCCGAGCACCCGCCCTCCCGGGAAGGGTAGGTGCGGTATAGACGCCATCGTATCGAAACGAGTCGTTTCGCTGGCAATACTCTCGGCGGTTATCTTGGCCATGATGTGGGTCGGCGCCACACCGTGGCCAGAATACGCCTGAATATAACGAATGTTAGGCGCAAGCTTGCCGAGCTGCGGCATGCGATTGATACCAATACCAATCCACCCACTCCAAGCGTAGTCCACTTTAATGCCCTCAAGATCCGGGAATACATTGCGCATCTTTTTGCGCATGACCGAGACCAGATTTTTGGGCTCCATACCGGTGTAGTTAGAAAGACCACCAAACAACATACGGCGGTCCGAAGAGAGCCTAAAGTAATCCAAAGCAGTTCGCGGATCACACACGGCGACATCACCCGGCAGCAACTTATCAGCCAGCGCCTCCGAGAGCGGCTCGGTGGCGATAACCGAGCTCGCCGAGGGCAATACTCTAGCGCTGAGCTTTGGAATCAATTTACCCATATAGGCATTGCCCGCAAGGACAACGTGCTTTGCCGTCACACGACCTCGCTCGGTTCTAACGATCGGCTTGTCCCCGGGCACTATTTCAAGCGCCCGAGTTTGCTCAAAAATTCGGGCGCCACGACTGACCGCTGCTGCTGCCTCACCGATGCAGAGATTCAGCGGGTGGATATGGCCGTTAGCCGTGTTGTGGAGACCTCCGAGATACCGGTCAGAATTCACGAATTCCTTGAGCTCACTAGCATCGAGCAGTGTATAAGGATGGGGGTTACCGATGGTTTTTTCCCAGTCACGCCACTCAGCAAAATCTTTCATGTGCCGGGGTTTTAACGCTACGTCGCAATAACCCCACTTCAGATCACAATCGATATGGTAGCTTTCGACGCGCTCTTTAATGATGTCGCGCGCCTCAATACCCATTTGATAGATGGTATTGATGCCCTGTTCACCAATCGACCTTTTGAATCTCTCGGGAGTATGGCCAATACCACCAATGATTTGTCCGCCGTTGCGCCCGCTTGCGCCCCACCCGACTCGATTGGCTTCCATCAGCACCACCTCGTAGCCGCGCTCTGCGAGCTCTACTGCCGTATTCACCCCGGAAAAACCGCCTCCAACGACTACGACGTCACACTCAATCGCTTCAGTCAGCGTGGGGTAATCAGTCGCGGGCCTGCGCGATGCCGCATAGTACGATCCCGTATGCTCGGAAGAATCCTTTATCGCGCGCAATCCAAACATGTGGCTCTCTCCAACGGCAGCATAAGGTGGGTAGCAGGCGGACCCAGCATGGTTTGCCTTATCATCACCGCAGATTGTATCGAAGTTGATCTATCACCGAATGGCGGCCTATACGACTGGTAGACAAACTCGGTTGCCGCCCTAAGCTTGACGCTATGGGTTACGAGAGAGACAGACAATGAATTATGCCGACACGGCAGAATTGGAAGATTTCTTAACGGCGTATCCTGATACTCAGGTGCTGGAACTGCTGATGCCCGACATATCGGGGATTTTGCGTGCGAAGCGAATCCATCGCTCCGAGTTCTCAAGGCTGTTCGACGGCACCTTTCTGACTCCTCGTTCAGCGCCATTGCTTGGCGCCAGAGGGGATTGGTACGACGAGATACCCCTCTCAGAGCTTGGGGGCGACCCGGACCAAATCATTCGGCCCGTCTCGGGAACGCTGGCGCCTGCGCCCTGGTACGACTCACCGGTCGCACAGGTCATGGTGGCCTATACCCAAGACGACGGCGAATTGGACTGGGTAGACCCTCGACAGCCATTGGAGAAGGTCCTCGCCTGCTATGCCGCGGATGGGCTCTCAGCGACCGTCGCAACGGAATTGGAGTTCTATCTACTGGCAAATACCCACGACAGTCGCCCTATGCCCCTCAAAGGGAACATTCCCGGCACGAATGTCGAGCAACAGGGTATTCAATACTGTATGGCCGACGACCTGTTCGACTGTGATGCCTTTTTGAACGACGTCAGAATCGCCAGTGAATTGCAGGGCGTACCGTTAACCACGCTACACGGTGAATTTTCGCCGGGACAGTGGGAAATCAATACCTTGCATCAGCCCGACGCAGTGGTCGCCGGCACTCACGCGCTCCTGCTCAGGCGCATTGTGAAAGGCGTTGCAAGAAAACACGGTTACGGCGCCACTTTCATGGCCAAACCTTTTGGTGAGCTGGCCGGCAGCGGCATGCACATTCATGCCAGTGTCTATGACAAGGACGGCAACAATGTCTTCGCGGATCCTGAACCAGTGGACCCACCTCGTTTCATGCCGCGCCTGCGGCATGCCGTGGGCGGTCTGGGTCAATTGCTGGACGAATCCATGCTCTGCTTCGCGCCCCACGCCAACTCTTATCGACGATTTAGGGCAGGCGCATTGGCGCCCTCAGGAAAAAGCTGGGGGTACGATCATCGCGAAGTCGCATTGCGGGTCCCAAGATCAACAGAGCACAATCGCCGCATTGAGCACCGCGTAGCGGGTGCAGAAGCTAATCCGTATCTCGTGCTGGCCGCCGTCTTGGCGGGTATTCATCACGGACTGCAACAGGCTATCGACCCTGGTGAACCGGTGGCGAGAGACGCTGATCTCTCTGAAGATGACACAACGCTGCCAGCACGTGTTGATAAAGCGATTGAACTGTTCGCCGCCAGCGACATTCTGCCTGGCTACTTCGGTGACGAGTTCACTCGGATTTACACCGCCATCAGACAAGGCGAAAGCAACACCTATCACGCCGAGGTGCCAGATCTGGATTACGCTTGGTACCTCAGGGCGCTTTGAACCTCTCAGACCGCAGGCTTGATCCGCCGTCGATATGAGCCGGGCGTCTGGCCCGTGACTTTGCGAAAGGCGCTGTAGAAAGTGGAGGTGGAGTTAAAACCCACCTCCAAAGCAATATCGAGGATCGCCTCTCGGGATCTTGAATCTGACTGCATGAGCTTGATGGCCGCCTCCACGCGCTTCTGATTGATGTAATCAAAAAAGGTCGTTTGCAAACCGGCATTAATCGTTTGGGACACGTGATTGACCGTAGTGTTCAAGCAATCGGCAAGCTTGGGGAGCGACAGGTCCGGGTCAAGATATAGCTGCTTCTCCAGCATCAGGTGTTCCAATGCCTCAAGCAGTTGCGCCATAGCCTCCGCTCGCAGGCCAGACTTCACATATCTGACGCCGCCCTCGCCTCCCTGACCACGCGACAAGCCCGCGCGCAACTGATAGTAGTCCCGAATTTCAAAAGCCGAGTTACCGCGCAAGGTAATAAACTCGGCACCGTGCCAGACTTCTGCCCGACTATCAGGCGCCATAGGCTTGGCACAGTACTGAAACGCGATGGTTTTTCCGTTGGAGAGGATATCGCCCGTCACCTCATAAAAAGAGTGGTCACTTTGAAAGTACTCGACCAGCTCCTCAAAGAGGGTTTTTTTATTCATAGCCTCTTGAAGCACCTCATCGATATAGTGGCCGTTTGAGCAAAGATGCTCTGTGACAGAACCAGCATCTTGCTCATTCCAAGCTTCGAGATAACTCGCTACGAAAGACGTGGCTGTGAATTTTTTCATGAATTCTGCCGCTATCCTGACGAGAAGAACGGACGATCATATTGAGTCAATGACTGCATCCAAGCAACCCTCCCCAGTCTTTGAGCCTATGGGCCGCTACAGCAATGCATCGTCAGTGCAGTAGGGTTCGCATAAACGACTCTAGATCGTCATACGCATCGAACAATGCCAAAATTCCTGAAAGTTGAAGACTCAACGACTGAGTCAAAGGGTTAGGCCTATGAGCACAAAGACATCATGGTGGCAGGCGCTTGACCTCAAACAGCGATTAAAGCTCGTCATCTACGCCCTTCTTCTAGTCAACTTTGCCCACTACATTGGCAACGATATCGAGCAGGCGCAACATACCTTTCATTCGGGATGGCGCTGGTATGACTGGACCAGTAACTTCGCCACCACCCTGGACGAACTTGGCTGGTTCATGCTGCTTTTTCTCCTTGAGCTAGAGACCTATGTGCTCTCAGACGACGCGTTTACTCGGGGTCGCGTTATAGCGATGAACGTTATTCGTCTCATCTGCTACGTCGCGATTGGTCACGCGGTCTTTGCATTTGGAGAATATCTTGTCGACTTAGCAGGTGCGGTTCATCACGTCGACACAACACTCTGTGCGTTCGCTGATGATGGCCTATCTTTTACACGTAACCTGACCTACTGGGAGCTCGCCGCGAGCAATTGTGCCGAACTGTCACCAGGTAACGAGTTCTACGTTTTTTCTCAAGGTCAGGTTATCAGTGACGCTGCAGGCATGACCGTGGAGCTTGAACTTGCTTGGGCTGATCTTGTTGAGGTCGTCGTTTGGTTGTTCATTCTATTTTTCATAGAGCTTCGAATTCGATTGCAGGATCGCGGTATCAGTAGCAGTCGTCTCCTATCGTTTGCAACAACCACTAAAGGTGTCTTGTACGGCATTTTATGGTGCCTTGCAGGATATTGGGCGTATCGCGGTCACTGGATATTTGCCTGGGATGAGGCGCTCTGGATTCTTGGCTTCATGGCGATCGGTATGAATCTCTCCGATTGGCAAAAAGAGATCGCCCAGGCGGCGACTGCTAAAGGGGCAGCCGAAAGTAGCGGCTGATCGGGGCGCTTCGGCCTTATTTTAGAGGAGACCCGGTGGCGTGAGCCTCGCTCGCTCAGGAGACCAGAACGGTTTGCTCTGAATAGTGCATCGCGCCACCTTGTGGTGATGCCGCAACTCGCGCTGATAGTAAATTTCCGCCCAGATCTCGCCCTTCAGTGCGGCGGTATCAATCATCGCCAGCGCGATATTGGCCTTAACCACCGGGGACCACATTGCCGACGTCACGTAGCCAATCTCACGTGAACATTTCTTATCGCTGTATAGAATCGACTCCTCTGCCGGCTTGTTGCCCTCAATATTCAACTTGGTCAGAACCACTTCTGGGCCGTTAAGTTTTTGTTCCAGCAGCGCCGCTCGTCCGTTGAAATGGGGTTTTTTAAAATCCACCAACCATCCGAGATCCAGCTCAAACGGCGTCTGGTCGTACTCGAAATTAACGGTCTTGAGTGCCTCGTTAAACTCCATGTAAGGCATGATAAATCCCGCCTCAAGACGCGCCATATTGGTGGCGGACTCACCGTAAGGCTGGATGCCGAAATCTGCCCCCGCAGCATACAGGGCATCCCAAAAAGGCAAGGCCAACTCCGGGTCAATCCACAGCTCGTAACCTAAGTCCCCAGTGAATCCGGTTCGAGACACCATGAGCGTGCCACCCAGGAAAGGGAAGTGACCAATGTCGAACGGTTTCAGGGCCGCCACCCCGTCAAGCCCCATACGCTGCAATACAGCAAAACTGGTTGGCCCTTGCAGAGACAAGGCGGCCCAGTCCTCCGTGGCGTCTGTGACCTCCACGTTTGTAAATCCAAAGGCGCTTTTGCGAAGCCACGCTAGACAAGGACTGCCGCAGGTCAACAGATAGCGGTTCTCGCCAAGACGGAAGACCGTACCGTCGTCAATCAACCTGCCCGCGTCAGTGCACCACGCTACGTAGGTCACGCGATTATCTCTCAGCTTATTCAAATCCCGGGTCACCATGCGATTAAGCATGCGCAGTGCGTCGTCACCCTCGATCAAATATTTCTGCATCGGGCAAATGTCGTAGGTGCCACAGGTGTTGCGGATGCAGAAATACTCGTAGTCGACATCGTAATAATAGTCGGCAAACTTAAAGCCGTTCCATGACGACCATGCATCCCGGAGATTCAGCACCTTCTCGCGGTCATGAAAGTAAGAGACCTTGAGACGCTCTCCGGCAAATGGGTCACTGGTATCGCTTCTGAGGATATCGGTCCTATTCATCATAGAAGTCATCCTCTGGCACGGTATTGGGCTTGCGCAGATCGCGTAAAATTTCTCGCGCCGCGTTGGCGCCGCACGCCGATGAGACGCCGCCGCCCGGATGGGTGGACGAACCACACATATACATCTTTTTTAACGGCATGCGGGATTGCCCGTAGCCGGGAAACGGCCGATTAAAAAGCAGCTGATCTATTGTCAGCTCACCTTGAAAAATATTGCCTTCGGTGAGGCCAATCTCGTTCTCGATCTCATGCGGCGTCCGAACCTCGGCATGCACTACAAGATCCTTGAATCCCGGCGCATAACGTTCAATCTTGTCGATAACGGTTGCGCCAAACGCATCACGCTTTTCAGGCGTCCAGTCTCCGTCGGCTAGCGTTGGCGGACAATACTGAATGAACGTCGACATCCAGTGGCAGCCCGGTGGCGCCACAGTGGGGTCCCAAGCCGACGGAATCACGGCCTCTATGAACGGATCATCTGACCAGCGTCCGCGCTTCCAGCAATCATAGGCGCGCTCCATTGTCTCCATGGAACCCGTAAAACCTTGTCCGCCGCGATTGATATACCGATTGTCAGGCACATGTGTGAACGTGGGCATGCCGGACAGCGCAATGTTGACCTTGCCCGACGACCCGCGAATCTTGAAATTTTTAGCACGCTCGTAAATACCTTCCGGCAGGTCCCCGCGATCCATAATCTTGGTAAAGGTCCGTTTAGCGTCAAGGTTAGAGACCACGATATCGGCCAACACCTCGTCACCGTTCTCAAGCGCTACACCAACCGTGGCACCGTTCTTGACCAAAATTTGATGCACCGGCGCCTCAGTGCGAATCTCTCCGCCATGCTCTTTTAACGCCCCCGCCAGAGCGCGCGAAATAGCGCCCATGCCACCTCTGGCAAGACCCCAAGCGCCCACATTACCGTCGACGTCGCCCATGACGTGATGCAGCAAGATATAAGCAGAACCGGGTGAATAAACGCCCAGAGCCGTGCCGATAATGCCCGGGCTCGCCATGGCGGCTTTGATCAGATCATCGTCAAAGTAGTCATGCAGAAAATCGGCAGCACTCATTGTGAAGAAGCGAATGTATTCGTAGAGCTCACGCTCGCCAAGGTTCCAGAACTGTTTGGCCATCCAGAGAAGTTCCTGAATGTCCCGTGGCTTGAACGAACTGGGATCTGGCGGCGTCCTGAGCAACGTTTTGCGAATCAACTGCGCATATCGACCGAGGTCAGCCTGGAAGCGCGACATCGCGTCGGCGTCATGAGGTGAGTGCCGGCGAAGTTCGAGATAGGCCGCCTCCTCGTCGGGATAATCAATCAACACCCGATCACCACGATCACTGAAATTCACGGTGCCCAGGTAAGGGACCAGCAGTAGGCCATGTCGCGTGAGATCTAGATCGCGATGAATCGACTGCCGCATCATTGAACACACGTAGGAGCAACTGGAGTAGAACCAACCCTCGTGCATTTCGCGAGTGACAGCGGCACCCCCGATGTAATCGTTTTTCTCCAACACGACGACATCTAAACCAGCCTTGGCTAAATAGGCCGCAGCCGTCAGACCATTGTGCCCCGCACCTATGATGATGGCGTCGTAGCGCTTCATGCGAGAATCTCCTTGGCGGCGTTGCGCCCGGGATTTCCGCTCACGTCACCGGCAGGGTGGCATCCAGCACCACACAAATAGAGCCCAGGAATAGGGGTCGCGTATTGCGCGGCTTCATAGGTAGGTCGCATCATCAAAAGTTGATCGATAGCGGGCTCGCAATGATGCCAATGACCATTGGTCACGCGGTATTGAGACGCCAGGTCTTGGGGTGTGAGCAGCTCACTGGCGAGCACTAATTCCTGAATGCCGGGAGCATAACGCTCAAGCTCCCGCAGCACCGTATTCAGCAATTCATCACGACTACCAGGCGTCCAACCCGATTTAAGGTCATAGGGCACATACATCACATTGGCCACCAGCACGTGCTGCCCCTCAGGTGCCAAACCGGGCGCTTGAAGAGAGGGCACTAACACCTCCATTACTGGCGACGCCGGCAGCTCTTCGTACTTAGCGGCATCCCACGCAAATTCAATGCTGTCCATGGTGGGTGCAACAATGAGTCTTCCATGTGGTGAGTCGAGGCCTTGGAAAGTGGGTAGCGCCGATAGCGCCAGGTTGACTCTGGCTACGTAACCCCGATTGCGAAGGCGCGAAATACGATTCGTGAATTCAATTTCGAGGTGTTGCGCACCGATCAGCTTGAGGAACGTTGTCTGCGGATCTGCGCTGGATACCACGCGGTCGCTGAGTAACGTCTCGCCACTTTCCAGCTCGACTCCGGTGCAATGCTGACCGCTCTCATCGCCTTCGATCTGCACTGTCTTCACGCTACAGTCGGTCCTAATAGTCACCCCGGCCTGAACCGCTGCACTTTCCAGAGCGCGCACCAGCCCTGGCATACCGTCTTTCGGAATCACATGCTGGCCCGCATCTTTACCCGCCATTCGGTTCAACAAAGTGAGAACGGCTTGGTTGGGCGATCGAGGTGCTAACTGGGAGCCCACTAGGGCGTCCCAGCACAACGCCGCCTTCAGTCCGTCATCCGAAAAGTGCTCGTCGAGCAAATCGCGCATGGGCAACGTTGCGACACGAAAAAACTCCAACATATCGTCCTTACCCAGTAAGCGCAGCTTGAGTCCAAGCTTGCCGAAGGTCAGGAGGTCTGGCAGACCTGTCGCACCCACTCTTGGCATGGTCCGCTCCCAGAAGGGCGCCAGCGCCGCAGCAAACTTTTTCAGCATAGTGACGTACTTCAAGTACGCTTCGGCGTCACCGTCTGCGGCGCCGGCCAATGACTCGCCGTTGATCGACTGAGGGGGAGCAGACAAAGACAGGGGTCTTAGAGGAAGCGGCTCGGGGCCAAATTCCAACCCATGGCTAGCCAAGTCCAAGTCACGAATGAGCGAGCGCGGCATCGCGTACAGGGTTTGCGCTAGCGCGGCTTTAAAGCCAGGATGAAACTCCCGCTCAGCCGCCATGCCGCCCAAAGTTGGGCAGGCCTCGAGCAGTGTTACCCGCTGACCAGCACGCGCCAACAGGATGGCGCAAACCAACCCGTTGTGCCCGCCGCCAATAATGATCGTATCCTGATCCGCCATCTTTTTTCGCCTGTGCTCTCCCGTTCACCCGCGGTATCGCGCCTGCCGCGCGGTCGGGCACGGACTCACACACCCGTGCACTGCAACACCTTACCGACGATGAAGACATTGCGGCCACTGATCCTATAGGGGACCAACGGCTCGACTGCGCTTCGACTCACGGTGCGCGTATCAGGCAGTAGCGCGATAATGGCGATGATTAAGTGAATGATGGCCTGTGGCCACCCAAACGCCCAACGCCATTATGAGTAACGGCGCGAAGGGTTCAAATGGCCAAAAGGGTAGCCACAATTCCAACTCGGCGGACCATGCGGGCTCCAATAAGGCGCTCGACAATGCCGGTTGCCATAAATGACCGGAACCCGCCAGTACCAGGGAACACAGCACCACGGTGCCGCCCAATAAAGACCTTGCCCCGATCTCATGAACCACCACTCGACCCTTCCCCCAAGCCAAGATTCGCAGCGCAAATGCTGTAAAGCCCAGTATATAAAACAGCACATCAAACCAGTGCTGTGTTTGGTAGTAAAAAACGTTCCACCAATAGACACTGTAGGGATAAGCCCACAGAAAGATCACTCCGCTCAGGTGCAGAAAACGCCATTGCTCGGTTGTGATGTGACGCCGAAAAACACCAAACGAGGTCGCAGTCATCGCAACGAGCAATAAATACCCGCTGCTACCCTCAAGTTCGTCACGAAGTAGGTAGATCTCTCCGTAGTAGTGTGCCGAGTGGGAGAAGGACACAATAAAAATGAAGGCGCCCTGCCAGGCCATCGCGACAGCAAAGCACAGGCCTATGTAGCGCCGATTTCGCAGTAACCAACGCGTAAAACGGCTTGGAAAAAGCCGAGCCAAGGCTGAGGTGGCGATGACCAGAAAAATAAATGGCACTGCCCATCTCACGGAGTACTGGATCATCGCTGACAAATCCTGAGGCGATGAAAAGTCCGCAGATGCCAAACGCAGCATCATAAAAGTGGTGATCACTGCGGAGATAACAGCAAACAACCACCACCCATTCGGCCACACTACACGCACTTTGATCTCCTCTTTACTCATGACAGGCTCGACCAAGCCTGCCATGGTGTCAATGTTGGTTGAGGTTAGCTTATGGCAGTGCTAATAACCTCTCAGCTGGTAGGCTAGTACCTGAGTGAAATCTAGGGAACCCGTGAGCGATGCGTAAATTACATTGGCTGGTATTTTGGAGTGGAGTCCTTCTGCCCTGGCTGGCAGCGCTCTACCTGCATTATTGGCTCGATCAGAGTGACTCATGGTCACCCGAGCAACCGTATCGCGGGCTGATATCAGTGTTAATACTGGCATTGGGTATGGTGATCAGCTTTGTCCTGCATGGCCGCCTAAAGGCAGGCGTGGGAAAATGACGACCGCTGTCTTTCGCGCATTCCCCCATAAGCCGTCTGCTCCAACCTTCGGTGCTCCCACCTGTACTTTCCACATTATTGAAGAACGCGAGAAAAATGAAAAAACCATCTGACAAACAGCTAGGCATGCACCACACCATTACGCGACGGGATTTCGTGCAGGGCGCAGCCGTCGCCATCGGTGCAGCAGCGCAAGCAGGCACGCTAAGCTTGTCTCAGACGGCAACCGCGAGTGCCTCAGTCAGCGAAGTTGCTCAGGGCGCGATGCCCGCGGACTACCCACCGATTAAAACCGGCATGCGTGGTTCACATTCAGGCGCCTACGAAATCGCTCATGCACTGGCGCGGGAGGGGGCAGAATTCCCCAAACCCGAGCCAATACAAGAGCACTATGACTTAATTGTGGTCGGTGCAGGCATTTCGGGGCTCGCGGCCGCTCACTATTACCAACAACAATTCGGGCCTGATGCAAAAATATTATTGCTAGAGAACCACGACGACTTCGGCGGCCACGCCAAGCGCAACGAGTTTCACCAAAGCGGTGACATGGTGCTGTCACTCGGTGGCACTCATAATCTTGAGTGGTGGAGCTTCAGTGACAACGTCGAGGCCTTCATGGCTGCCCACGGCGTTGACCCCGAATTGATGCGAAAACAGATGGACTTCGCTTACGGGCGGGACGCCCCCAATAGCCCGGCGATGTGGTTTGACCAAGAAACTTATGGGGTTAGCCGACTGGTCACCAACTTCAACCTGTCAGCAAAACTCACCTCAGACGACATCGACAAAATTCCGATTTCAGATGCTGGCCGGGCCTCACTAAATCGTTTTTATGGAAGCGCACCTCACCTCGAAGACTGGACCGAAGCCGAAGCTGAAGACACTTTGTCCAGCATCAGCTATCCCGATTTTCTTCGTCAATATGGGGGTTTAACTGAAGACGCGGTGCAACTATTCAACAAAGAGGAACATGGATCATGGGGTTTGGAAATGCGAGCCCTCTCAGCAGCTGAGGCTATCTGGGAGGGGTACCCAGGCGCCCACCTTTTCGGCGAGGGCTGGAGTGAGGATAGTTTCGGATATCCAGTAGCGATGTGGCCAGACGGTAATGCCAGTCTCGCGCGCCTGATGGTCGCAAAGCTGATGCCACATTCGGCCCCGGACGTAACGGCAGATAACGTCGCCATCGCGCGCTTCGATTATTCTGCGCTGGATCAGAAAGGGGCCGACGTAAGGCTGCGCCTGAATTCAACGGTCATTGGTGTCGAGAATACCGATGAGGGCGTCTCAGTCACCTACGCATCACCCTCAGGAGCACTCAAAAAAGTCTCAGCTCGACATAGCGTACTGGCCTGCTACCACAGCATTATCCCTCACCTTTGCCCCGCTATGGCTGACACACAGAAAGCTGCGCTGAAGTATCAGGTCAAATTTCCAATGATTTTGACCAATGTACTGCTTCGCAATAGCGAGGCGCTGGACAAACTTGGCGTTGACGCCGTCGCCTGTCCCGGCAGGCTACACGCGAGATTATTCCTTTTTAAAGGACTCCATACCGGCGGCTACGAACGCCCTGATAGTGTCGAAGAAGCTGTATCGCTCGTTTTTTGGGGATCAATTTCACCCCCAGAGAACGCCATTGATCTTCGCAGTCAGCTTAGAGGATCACGTCAGAAGTTACTCGACCTCAGCTTTGAGGACTTTGAACGCGAGGTGCGGACAGTGCTTGACGGCTTATTGGGCCCAGCGGGCTTCGAGGTGTCAGAGGACATTCTGGCGATCACCGTGAATCGATGGCCACACGGCTATTCCTATGAATACATGCAGCTATGGGACCCAGAGTGGGCGCCTGGTGAGGCGCCACACGAAATTGGCCGTCAACGGTTCGGCTCTATTGTGATCGCCAACGCTGACGCAGGCGCCTCAGCCTACACCCACGTCGCCATTGATCAGGCACATCGAGCTGTTGCTGATTTATTGGATGACACTTGAGTGTCACCAGCGTACCGGCTATTCAAAGACTGACCCTGTGGTCTACAAAAAAAGTGCGCACGCCGGATACGTTCTGGAGATCGCCCTCCCGAACGAGGCAGCGTGTTCAAACAGCGCACATCACTCGGGCAAAGAGCCCTGCATAATCTGCCCCTGCATGACCACTAGGGAGGGCCTTAGGGCCCAGATGCTCTGAGGGTCCATCTCAAACAGATCTTGATCCAACACCACGAAATCGGCTTCCTTACCCACCTCGATTGCGCCCTGCGCGCCTTCCAAACGCAGCTGGTAAGCACCGTTGCGCGTATAGCCAGCCAGAAGTTGCTCAAGTCCGAGCCGCTCTGTGACAGGCGCGCGAATGCCGTCATTCTCAGATTGCCACCACGCTCTTGGATACTGCCGGGTATGTCCGGTCTGGATACCCAGATAAGGACTGACGTAGGTGGGCAACATATCGCCCCCCCACCATTCATCGCTAGAAAACGTCACGCGAGCACCGGTTTCGAACACCGTCCGGGCTGGATACATCGTGTTATACCGCGCTGCGCCCAATAGGTCGCGAACCACCGGATTGGACTCTACCCCAAACCACCACGGTGAAAAGTTCGCGATCACGCCCAGCGCCTCAATACGGTGTATGTCTGCAGGATCAATCAGCGCCAAATGGGCAATGGTGACTCGGGGGTAGAAAACGCCCTCTACTCTGGCATGAGCCGCCTCCACGGCAGCTAGTACGGTTCGAGTCGCACGATCCCCAATGCTGTGCACCATGAGATCAAGTTTTTCCTCATGGAGCTCCAACAGGAGCGCCGTCAGCTCCTCCGTCGTGAGCAATGGCTCAGTCGCGATGCCACTCCCCACATACGGCTGAGTATAGGAGGCTGACTGATTGGCGCTGATGCCGTCCATGAACACCTTTACCGCATTGAAGCGCAGCAACGAGCCACCGTACTCGCGGCGATAACGTTTCACCTCTGCAACCGCTTTTTTGGCGCGCTCCGGAGTGAAAATCTGGTAGGTCCCGTAATACCTCAGCGGCAGGCGCCCCTGCTTTTCAAGCGACGCGATGACACTGTATACGTGATCCCCGTAACCTTTATTGCCGGCATCAAAGACTGCTGTCAAACCATGTCCACTCATCACGCTCAGTATGTCGGCCACTGCTTCTTCATGGCGTTGAATTTGACTCGGATCGACCAGAGCAAACTGCTTGGCAAAATGCTGAACACCTGCCCCCTCCTTGACCCAGCCGGTAGGATTACCCAGCTCGTCTCGGGCATACATCGCTAAACCAGGCTTTGGATCAGGAGTCGCTTTATCAACCCCCAGTTCAGATAATGCTTTTGAATTTAGCCAGAAATCGTGGGCTGTCTCGCTTTCAAACCACACTAGACGATCAGGGAGAATGGCATCCAGTGTTTCCTTTCTGGGGCCCTCACTACCGCTTACAAACATCGCTGTTGGCCAGCAACACAGGCGCAGCCACTTTTGTTTCGGATGGTTTTCAGCATATTGCTTCACGGACGCCAGCAGGGCTTCTTTGGTGTCGCCCGAGACCTCACCGAAGTTCTCTACATTGACGTAACCGGGATGAGCATGTCCGTCTATTAAGCCCGGAATGACCAACCTTCCCTGTAAATCTGCGCTCAACGATGCCTGAATTGCCGCGGCTCCCTGGTTGTCGCCGACATACACAAATTGACCGTCGGCAATCGCAATCGCTTCCGCCCAGGGTTGCTCTGTGTTCGACGTAAATATCTTGGCGTTCTTGATCAGAAGATCTGCGCTAAGCCCCGTCGCTGCCTCGTCCCCTCCTGGCTCATCAAATCCGTATACACAACTCGACAGCAATATCAGAACGGATACCGCGCAACCTTTATTGATAAGAGCCATAGTGGTCTGCCTGTCCCGTAGGTACGGTTAATATCTCAATACCGCGCTCCTCGCCTCATCTTTGAACGCAAGATTAATCCGAGGTTTTTGGGGCGCCACTTTCTACAGCGCTTTTAGAATCTCATGTCTGATAAGGCCGGCATAGCCCTCTTCTGCGAGCCGATAGAAAGTTCTGGACTGAGGCATTCGTGGTCATTTCGAGATAGAGTGATGGTAAGAGTGAGCGCATCAGCAAAGGCCAAAACGATGGCAGAGATCCAACACAATTGCCAATGTCCGTGTGGGACGAATCAATTCTCAGCTAAAGGTGAACCCATTGTTCGCTTCTTCTGCCACTGCTCTATTTGCCAAGATAAATACAGCGCGCCCTTTGCAGACGTCGCGCTCTTCAAACTGTCGTCCGTAGCGCTCCCTGAGCAGGCCGTCACTTACGGCCAATACAAGCGCTTTGTGGCGATTGATCGCGGTATCTGCGATGACTGCCATAAACCTGTCATGGCCAAAATGGGCGCCGCGGAAAAAGGTTATGCATTTATTGCAGCACAGAATTTCGCCAACCCGGAGGCCCTGCCGGCGAGCAGCATGCATGTGTTTTACGGCACCCGTGCCCATGACGTCGACGATCTGTTACCCAAACATCACAATTGGTTGAGCAGTCAGTGGGCGTTCTTAAAACTATTGAGATCGGCGGGCTAAGCGCTATGGTTCCGCTTTTGGTGTCACCACTTCTCGACCCAGTGGCTACACGTGCACCGTGACGGTGGGTACCCGCGCCGAGCGCAACAAATGATTCGTCTTGCTCCCTAAAAATAGACTCTTTAAGGGCGAGTGGCTATAAGCCCCCATCACCAGCATGTCGACTTCTCTGTCTGCCAGCGCCTGTGTAACTTGCTGTTCGGGATCTCCCGGAAGATAGGCCGTTTCGACCTGAAATCCGCTCGCAGTCAGCGTGCTTTTGGCCCAATCCAAGTGTTTCTCTGCGTCACTCTTTTGCTTACCCGACATCACGACATGAATCGGCAAATCAGCCAGCCCCGGGTTAGCGGCAATCAAGCTGACGCACCTGCGTGTCATTCGCTTACCGTCATAAGCGACCAGCGCACTTTTTGGCTCGGAGAACTCGCTGGCAACAGTGAGTATCGGACGACGAATATTGCGGCTGATGCTTTCAACATGGCGCCCTAGATCATGCTCGGTATGTGCCGCTGACTTACCACGTCGACCCAACACGTAAAGCGCGACATCCTGTTGTTGGTCGTCAAGGGTCTCCAGCAATTGTCCATAGCGCTGTTTGACATCGACCGTGATGGCATCTACACGCTCGCAGCGCTTTTTCAGCTCATTGAGAAAAATTCGACCCCGCTCGCGGGTCTCGCGAGACCGCTCACCCTCCTCTTCGGCGAGCCGGTTCAGCAGGTTCTCCTGCGCATCAAAGCCAATCGCACCGCTGTGATCGTCACTGGTCGCAGTCTCTTGATGACGATCAATAATATGCAGCAGCTCGAGAGGCAACGAAAACCGCCGCGCCGCCCAGGCGCTGTAGTCAGCGACATAGTCGGCGTAGGGAGACTGATCAACACAGGCAAGAATTTTTTTGGATTGCTTCACGGGTAGCGTCTACTGAGGGAGGAGCAAATCTTCTGCCCCTTCTTTGTCATGTAAGCCAAAGCGATCGACCATCGTAGCGCTAGCCTCGTTCAAACCGATCACCTCAACGTCTGCGCCCTCACGTCGGAACTTGATCACAACCTTGTCGAGGGCACTGACAGCAGTGATATCCCAGAAATGAGCGCGACTGACATCAATGCGCACGACATCAATCAC
>NYTG01000093.1 GCA_002683395.1 Halieaceae bacterium
CTCCCCAAAGTAGTCGCCCTGCAGCGTGCGAAGCAGCAGGTACTCGCTGCCTCCTGGGTCCCGCACCGGCCAGAGCAGCGACAGGGAGGGGCCAATCGTCAGGGTCGCGAGCAGCGCACGAGAGCGGAGGTCGAGCACGAGCAGTGTGCCGTCGAGGCAGCCGCTCATTGAATCTGTTAGATTTTCATCCTGTTTTTGAGATACGTCTGTAATTTATGCGCGCCAAGTTCCCTCTGTTACCGGGACTGATCTTTCTCAGTTTCACGGCTCACGCCAATAACCCTATTGTCCAACCCGGCGCACCGGGCGAGGCGCCGCGATTGTTGAGCCCGGAGGAAGCGATAGAAGTTGCCGACACGCGCTACACCGCGAGTGACGCAACCTTCATGCGCAACATGATCCCCCATCACCAGCAAGCGCTGAAGATGTCTAAGCTCGCTGCCGCGCGCACCAATTCGCCTGAGGTAATCGATATCTCGGCAAGGATAGAGGCCTCGCAGGGCGATGAGATCGCCTTTATGGAGCAGTGGTTAGTTCAGCGCGGTGAACCTATAAGGATTGAGATGCAGCCTCATGCGCATCACAGCATGCGCGGCATGGCGACACCTGAGCAAATGGGCGCACTGGCGGCGGCCTCAGCGACCGAGTTTGACCGCCAATTTCTGACACTTATGATCACGCACCACGAGGGCGCGTTACACATGGTGGAGGCGCTGATGGAGCAGCCCGGCGCGGCCTACGATCCAACGCTGTTTGAATTCACCAACGATGTGACCAACGATCAATCAAAAGAAATTGAGCTGATGCACGGCCTGTTACTGGAACTCTCGGAAGATCCTCGCGCACACCTCGCACCCGGCTTTGACGATGCAGAAGAGGCCATTTGGAATCTTCGAAAGTTAGCAGTATTAGCAAAACCGGCGGGGTTTTATGACCCGGCTAACCCGGCCGAATTACCGCCCGAGCGTTTTCTACAGAGCGACTCTGAAAACAGCGATGGTGATGACGTCGCCGACACGGATCATCACTCGCTTCCTCACGACACCCCGGAGAATGGCAACGCCGTGATACCGAGTGCGTCAAGCGATGACGAGAATGACACGTCAAAGCCGGACCCACGCTCACCCATGCTGAGCTTCTCCAACACGGACATTGCATTCCGTAACAGCGTTATGGTGGCCGGCAGCTACCACGGCTTTAATATTTACCAGCTCGACAAGAGCGGCATTCCGGACTTGATGGCTTCGGTGGTGTGCCCCGGAGGACAGGGTGACGTATCCATCGTGGGCGACTTACTGATCATGTCGGTAGAGGAGACGCGCGGGCGCGTCGATTGTGGCCTGCAAGGTGTCGAAGCCGAGGTCAGTGAGGAGCGATTCCGAGGGTTACGCATTTTCGATATCTCGGACCTGACCCGACCCAAACAAGTGGGTGCCGTGCAAACTTGTCGTGGGTCTCATACCCATTCTGTGGTCTCAGGACCCGACGCCAAGGGCAACATCATCGTCTACAACTCAGGCATATCACGAGTCCGCGACGAGGAGGAACTGACTGGCTGCTTTGACGAGTCACCGGGAGATGATCGCACCGCCCTATTTCGCATCGACGTCATTGAGATTCCGGTGGCCAACCCCGCCAAATCCCGCATTATCGACAGCCCCGCGGTGTTTGCAGACCCCGAAACCGGAGCACTTGGCGGCCTGTGGCGGGGAGGGGATCATGGCGAGGACACACAGGAAACGTATCGTACGGATCAATGTCATGACATTACGGTGTTCCCAAGTCTGAATCTGGCGGCCGGGGCCTGCTCAGGAAACGGGATCCTTTTTGATATCACCGACCCGAGCGCGCCCACACGAATCGACGCAGTGAACGATACCGGTTTTGCCTACTGGCACTCCGCGACGTTCAATAATGACGGCACCAAAGTGCTGTTTACCGACGAGTGGGGTGGTGGCATGCGACCGCGATGCCGGACCTATGATCCTCTCACCTGGGGCGCCGACGCCATTTATGACATTGTCGCTGGCAAGCTGGTATTCAAGAGTCACTTCAAGATGCCGGCTCCCCAGGGTGAAACCGAAAATTGCGTTGCCCATAACGGTTCTATTATCCCGGTGCCCGGACGGGATATTTTTGTGCAGGCTTGGTACCAGGGTGGGCTCTCGATCATCGACTTTACTGATTCTGCTAACCCCATCGAGATCGCCTACTTCGACCGCGGCCCGATTGATGATGAAGACCTGGTGACGGGCGGCTATTGGTCGACCTACTGGTATCAGGGACGTATCTATGGAACAGAAATCATTCGCGGAGTCGATGTCTTTGCCCTGATACCCAGTGAGCACCTCAGCGCAAATGAAATCGCCGCCGCGGAAATGGCCAATCAGGGCGATGCTTTCAATCCGCAACAGCAGTTTCCTGTGACGTGGCCGGCAGCCCCCGCCGTGAGCCTCGCCTATCTGGATCAATGGGTTCGGTCTCATCCCGAGCAACGTCAGACGCTAACGCCACTTTATGAGACACTCCGCGCGGCAGATCTAACATTAATAAATAAACAACAGGACAGTGCGCTTGCCGCGTCTTTGACTGACTGGGCTGGGGCGGCTGATATCTCCTTTAGTGCTGCTTTGCGAAACAGTCTGCGCGCGATCAGCCGCCGGCTCTCTGTGGCACCGCCCACGCGGCTCACCAGTCAGGCTGCTCCTTAGGAGAACGAATGACAGAACTCATCACCCGGGTTGAATCGACGGGATTCTACGCAGGCCAGAATCGCTGGGTTGCGATCGCAGTCAAAGTGATGGTGGTGAGCCTGGTGTTGTGGGCGTCGCTCGCAAACGACGCGGGCGACATACTGATGGACATCCAATCAGCCACCATTGGTTACTTCAGAGGCTGGTATGTCTACGCCTCTGCCGCCTTTATGGTGATGAGCCTCGCCTTGGCCTTAATCCCCGGTACCGGTCGCATTCGCCTGGGAGCGGACGACGCCAAACCCGAATTCAGTCGCTTCGCCTGGTTCTCTATGATGTTTGGCGCCGGGATCGGCGTGGGAATGCTGACCTATTCTACCGCTGAGCCCCTTGCGCACTTTGCTAACAATCCTGACGTGATCATGGGCGCAACCACCGCGTTCGATCGAGACAATCTAGCCGCCGCCTACAAATGGACATTGCTCCACTACGGCCTGACGCCATGGGGTTGCTACGCCATTGTGGGCATGTCCTTGGCTTACTTTGCTTACCGCCGCGATATGCCGCTGACGATTCGCTCACCGTTTACCGCGGTACTAGGCCCTGAATCAGGTAGACGGGTCGGTGCGATAGTTGATACGGCAGCGATCCTCGCCACCATCATCGGTATCGGCGTCACCATTGGCTACGGCGTCAATCAACTGACCTTCGGGATTGACCAGATCACGAATTGGCAGTGGCTGGTCACCGATGGCAAACCGAGCCTGACCGCGCTGTCATTGGCCGTCATCTTTCTGACTTTGGCGGCCATGCTATCTGCGCTGTCTGGCATCGGGCGCGGCATTCGATGGCTGTCTAATCTGAATATGGCGCTGTCCTGGCTGCTCCTGGTTATCTTTATCGTGTTCGGCGCCACTACGTTCGCCGCAGAGATGTTTGTGGTGGGCTTAACCGAATACCTGCAAACCATTCCGACAATGTCTGTGACGATCTGGAACGGCACTGACACTGAAACTGCCCGCGCACTCAGTGACTGGCAAGCCAACTGGAACATTTTTTATTGGGCTTGGTGGATCGCCTTTACGCCGTTCGTCGGACTCTTTCTCGCCCGGGTGTCGCAGGGCAGAACCATTCGCGAGTATGTCGTGGGCGCCATTTTGATGCCTTCACTCATGTGCTTCGCCTGGTTCTGCATTATTGGCGGCACCGCTCTTGATCTAGAGCTTCGCGGCATTGCTGACGGAAACATTCTTGGCGCGGATCTCTCGGCACAGCTGTTTGCAACGGTGGACAGCCTGTTCGCGGCAGATTGGGTGTTGCCGGTCGCAACACTTTGCGTCGTGCTGCTGATCACCTACCTGGTAACGTCAGCAGACTCAGCAGTACTCGTCATTAATACAATCGTCTCAGGTGGTGCGCCTAACGGTGTGCGCAATCGACATATCGTGCTTTGGAGTGTGGTCCTAGGGCTGGTGATTATTACTCTGCTCTTTGCCGGCGGTATGGACGCGCTCCGCTCGGTCATGATTATTGGAGCCTTACCGTTCTCGGCGGTCATGCTCTTCATGCTGTGCGCGCTGATCTACGCCATGTTCGTGGATATCAAAAAGCGCGACTGAGCTACCCGCCTACTCCGCCTCTGCCTCATTGCAAAGCAACGCAGCACCCAGCAGACCGGGATGAGGGTGCGCAATGACATAGGTGCCTATCGACGTATTAAATGAAGCGAATCGTCCTTTCGCCTCGAAGCGCGCGCGAAACTCACTTTCTTTCATGAAGTCGATGTAGTCAGGCACGATCCCTCCGGCGATGTAGACACCTCCCCGGGCACCCAAGGTCAAAGCAAAATCGCCCGCGGCAGAACCCAATACCGCAAAGAATAGCTTCATGGTCTCGACCGCCATCGCCTCTTGGCCTGTCAGTGCAGCCGCGCCAATCGCCTCCGATGAATGCAGGGGAGTCGGTTGATCGTTGATTTCACCCAAAGCGTGGTAAAGATTCGTGATGCCAGGACCGGACAAAATTCGCTCAATGGAGACACGCTCATAACGATTCCGCAGGTGCTGCAGCACTGCCACCTCCAGATCGCTTGTAGGTGAGAAGTCGACATGCCCGCCTTCCCCCGACAGAACCATCGCACGCCCGTGCATATCGAAGGCGATGCTGGACACCCCGGTCCCCGTGCCCGGTCCAATTGCCACCATTGGGTGGCCAGCTAATGAACTGCCAACGCCTACAGCGACTCGATTCTCTGCTCCCAGGTGCGGCAGGCAACGTGCGGTCGCCGCAAAGTCATTTACGACCCGAATTCGAGGGCAGCCCATCTGTTCCACCACTTCATCGAGGCTAAAGCACCAGGCGTTGTTGGTAAGACGGATTTCATTGCCGACAGGCGTGGCTGCCACTGCCAAACAGATCTGTGTCAAACCTGTCTCGGGTAAAGACAGGCGCTGGCAATATAACCGCAGTTGACCCAGCAGTCCGGCGAACGAGGGAAACGCCTCGGATGTATAGACGCCGATGATTTTCGGACATGTCTCACCCGCCGCTGCATAAGCGAAGCGCGCATGAGTGCCGCCGATATCAGCGAGCAGATGCCAGTTTGCTACCGGGGCATCAGAAGCCATCTCGCTCCGCCCTGCTACCACCAGACAGCATAGAAAAATACCAGAATCAGGGTGACCGTAACGGCGCTGAGATTAAAGCTCTGAGTGGTGCTGAAACCAGCCTTGTCGAGCCTAACGAAGCCACTCTGGGGGAATGGCCTCAGTAAAGACCAGCCAACACCGATCAACAGACAGAGCAGAAAGACCAA
>NYTG01000094.1 GCA_002683395.1 Halieaceae bacterium
GTACGCTGCGCAGTTTGCCCATGAGCGCATCGCGGGCGGCGTCGCTATAGGGGACTGCGCTGCCGACACCCCAAACCGGACCGGGCCACGCATCATCCGTGTGAAATCGCGCGATGTGGTGCACGTGCAACTGCGCTACCTGGTTACCGAGGGCGGCAATGTTGAGTTTGTCGGCAGCGAAGTGCGCTTTCATCGCCTGGCCGAGCCGCATTGATTCCTGCCACAGCTGCGCCTGGTCGGCCTCGCTGAGCTCAAAAGGCTCAGTGATGTCGACCCGCCGGGGCACCAGAATCAACCAGGGGTAGCGGGCGTCGTTCATCAGCAGTACCTGACTGAGCGGCGTCTCACCCACTAAAAAGGTGTCGGCCGCCAACCGTGGGTCGAGCTCGAATGGGTCAGACATCCCCTGACTCCAGTGCGCTCCGCTGCAGGTCCGTTGTCATTGGCTTTCCCCCTGCGAGGGAGGCTTCGTTACCCGGCCGCGGGCAATCCAGCGGCTGGCGACCGCCGAGAAGCGCGCGAGCTGCACGATCACCGCGGCATCGAGTTCCGCAATGGCGGGCTCGCCCTGCTCGTCAGCTACCCGTTGCACGATCGATTGCTCAAACCCTGACCCTGTCCATTCAAAACTAGGATCGCTGACAAAACGAAACGGCACATTACGCGCTATCGCCGCGTCAAAGTCCGCCGCGGCCTCTACCGAGTCAGCGGTCAGTGCCATCACAAAGGAGTCATATTCCAGCGTCGAGTTGTCCGCATGATCAGCAATCGCCTCGAGCAGTGGCGCCGACCACTGCTGGGCTTCTAGCGCGCGAGTCAGCCGCTGGTATTGATAGGACTCGATCACGCCATGGCGGTTGGAGACCAACTGCACGAGCTCACCGGTCTTCCCTTGCACCACCGACCACAGCGCGTCGGCGGTACCGACACCGGGCAGCGGTATCGCATGATAGGGCTGGGTGAGATCACCGACGTAGTGCAGGCCCCAGCCGAGAAAGCGCCAGCCCCAATAATCATGCCCAGTGGTGAACGCCAACTCAGCCAGCTCGCCAAACAATCCGATCCGCCACAGGGGATATGTCCGTTGCAGCGCGGGCTGTGCCGTCCGTGTCAGCCAGTCGAGGTGGTAAAAACCCATGTGAAACGGCGCCTGAGAGCTGTACTCCAGGTTGGGGTTCCCGAAGGGTTGGATACCAAACCCATAGCGCTGGCCGAAGTCGGTGCCGTTATCCTCGAATAGCCCGATGTCCATCCCGAAATCGGGCTCATCATTGGCACTGGCAATCACCTCCGCGATCGATACAGGTTGGCCGGGCTCGACTGCCCAATAGCGCGCAGCTAACTGCGAGCTGCCACCCCCTAAAAAGCTCAGCTCGGACCAGGACAGTGGCGCTTGCTCTGGCTGAGCACGCTCGGGGGAGAGGTCCACGTAGAGGCGATACGGCAGCATCGGATTGACCCTGGTCGCTGCGAAAAAGCGCTCAGCGGTGGGCGGATGATCCGTCCCCCAGCGGAGATCCCCCGGGGTGGGCGGGTAGTGCTCCATCGTCGCAACAGACCACGACTCCACTGCCGCCAGCGTTCGCGCGATGCCCTCCTGCTCGGCTATCAGGAACGCGTCGAGCGGCTCCGCCGCCACGGTCTGGTGAATGAGCTCAGGCTGACTCCTCAGCAAGGGCCAGACGAGGCTCGCGTGGTCGGACCACGCCCAGACGGAGGGCACCAGCGTAAGGGCGAGACAAGCCACGGCAATTGTCTGATTCAGGAAGTCGCGCACAGGTCGAATAAGCATCGCGTTCATGGCAACAGGCTGACACGGTTAGCGTGAACGATTCAAGCGTCCAATGTCAGCCGTTGGTAATCCAGAGCGTTTGGCAGGGAGACAGGGTCCACTCCGACAACGCTTGCTCAACGAGTGCCCCGGAAATCAGCTCCTGAAGATTGGCGGGCAGCGCCGGCGTGTCGATCTCGGAATACAGTGAGGGCAAAATCAGACCCAATGAACTGCGCTCACTGAACTGCAATAGGTCCTGCTCGAGGTCAGCGGTTGATCGCTCACCTAGGTTATGCAGCGTTGTGATCGTGCCGTTTTGATAAAAGTCGGCCACGGTCTTCCTCCTCTTCCACTCGCGCGATCAGCGCTTCAATCCCTTCTGCCCAACCTGCGGGCCCCATCGCATCACTGATCACCAGTCCACCCTGACGTTTGGGTTTCGGCGGCTCGCTGACAGGGGACCGCACCAGTAAGGCAAGATCGGTCACCTCGAGCATCTCGACGTCGTTTGCGGCATCGCCCGCCGAGATGCTGATAGCGTCTGCGTAGTCGGGTCGCTCAGTCCGAATCTTGTGGTTTAACCAACTCACAGCTTCCGCCTTACCACCTGAAGCCAGCACATGAACGAAACGTCCACCCTCCACACAGCGCATATCCAGCGCTTCAACCTGTTCGGCGAAAGTAGTGCGGTCCGCAGGAGTGCCAAGCCAAACAAGGGTTTCCGAGTGCTGTCGGCGTTTTGCACGCGCTGCACTATCGAGATCCAGACCCGTTACGGCAGCGACCTGTTTATCAGACAGATCACAAAGAGACTGGTAGCGGTTACCCCACTCAATACTCAAGATGGCCAACTGCCGTCGAATCATTGCGCGTGAAGGCCCGAAGGAGTGTCCCCAGGCACCGTCATCGTCGACAGCATTGTCCGGCCGGCTCAAACCCCAATCACGAGGCACCCAAATCGCAGCACCGTTCTCCACGATCATGGGCCCATCAAACGCCAATGCCTGCATCAGCTTTGCCGTCTCGGAACGGGTCTTGCTGGTACAGGGAATCACCGGGATGCCGCGCTTCTTGAGTGCGGCCAGTGTCGAGCGCGCTGCATCAAACGAATAGGTGTGGTGATCGAGCAACGTACCATCGAGGTCGGTATAAATCAGTGCGCTATTCATGCCGCCACCCCCGTTAGACGAAGGCGTTTAACCGAGCGGTCTGGCTCAAGCTCCCATACAAAATTTGCCCGATCGGGTAATGTTCTCAGGGCATGCTCAGTGAGTCGCTGATAATGCAAAACAAAGTCAGCCACCTCGTCGCGACCCATCGTCGGATCTGCTGAGTCCGGATGGCGACGCTGGAATTGTTCGGACAGACGCTGCTCCTGTTGCCAGCGCCACTCAAAGACGGCATCAAAATCGGGCGCCTGAAGCACCAGCAATGCATCGAGCGCCGCGAATAGGTCCGCGTAATCTCCACTGAGCTGACGATTCACCTCGGTGCGCCAGATGAGATCCGCATCCGCTTCCTCCTCGGTGCGATTCACGGGTGCCAACAATTCGGCTCCGCGCTGGGGGGGAACCCCCATGCACCAACCTTCCAGCAAAATCAGCTGTGCTGGCGCACCCACTTGGCGCCAATGCCCCATTTCGGTGCGTTCGTCTCGGGCTTTGTCAAAGGTGGGCAAGGACACCGTTCCGCGCGAGCTCCGCAACCCGTCAATCGTGCCCGACAGCAACGCCAAATCGTGGGTGCCGGGCACTCCCCGCGTGGCGAACAGCGGGTGAACCGTTTTACCCATTGCCAACCGCGCCGCCTTGGGAAGGTAGAAATCATCCAGTGAAAGCACGGCCACAGAAACATCGTGAACCTCGCAAAGAACGTGTGCCATCAGCTGTACCAGCGTGCTCTTGCCTGAGCCCTGACAGCCGCTTATACCCACTAGTGGTGGCGTTTCGCGTTCATTGGCCCATGTGGCCAAGTGGTGAGTGACGCCCGCATACCACTTGAGAAAGTCATCGGCGAGGCTTTCGGGTAGGGCTTCCGCTTTCATATATTGTGTTAGCACTGCTGGCAGTGCTGTTCGGGCTTTTTGCTCATCGTCCATAATGTTTTCCCATCACTTGGTTAACCAGTGTTGCGTTCCCGCGCTATCGATCCTGATAACGCCCCCCTTTTTTACGCCGCAGGCACTGCGCTGCTATGTTGCCGCATTGCGCCTCATAAACAACTTATGCAAACACCGTGCCTATTTTTACAAAAAGGGGATTAGCACCGGAATTTCGTTAGACTGGTTTAGACAAAACCATGACAGAGGCACCATTCAGGCGCCAAGGCCATGAACAACAACGATATGACGCCAGCCCTTGCCATTTATATGGGCCGAAAAGCGGCCGCCCTGATCGGCGAGAGGGGCTGGCGGTCAGCGCCATGGACAACCCTGATGGGTGCCTCGGGCGGCCCCAAGTGGCTCATTCTCTCTGAAATGGACCGGATTCTGGGTACGGAGTTACTCTCACAGTGTGATAAGCCGATAACCCTGATGGGCTCCTCAATCGGTACTTGGCGGCATGCCTGTCTTAGCCTGCCCGATCCCAGCGCAGCCATCCTCAGGCTGCAACGGGCGTATCTCTATCAGGAATATAGCTGTGCTCGCCCTTCAGCCGAGGAGGTGAGTCACGTAGCAGAACAGATGCTCCGAGAGGCGCTGGGCGCAGGGGGCGCACAGCGCATTGTCGAGCACCCCACCCTCCGTAACGCGATTATTACAGCGCGGGCAAAAGGCATTGCCCGAGGTCAAAAAGGAGTGCCTTTGGCGATGGGGATGGCCGCAGCGACTCTCGGCAATACGATCAACCGAAAAGCGCTGGGGCTTTTCTTTGAGAGAGTGGCATTTTGTCATCACCAACTCAACGAGCTGCCATTCTCCGAGGGGTTCAACACAGAGCTGATCCCTCTCTCTGAGTTCAACTTGATCTCCTCACTCAAAGCGAGCGGAGCCATCCCGTTTCTCATGCAATGCGAGCCCGCGATCTCAGGGGCGGTCGGCGGGCCCTTCTGGGATGGCGGCATCATTGATTACCACTTCACACTTGAGACCCATCAACCGGCCGGTTTGGTGCTCTACCCTCACTTTCGAGACCGCCTGACGCCGGGCTGGTTCGACAAGATGTTGCGCTGGCGAACGCCCGCCAGATCGGTGATCGATAATCTGGTATTGATCTGCCCCAGCGACGCGTTTCTCGCCCAACTGCCCTACGCCAAGATTCCCGACCGCAGCGACTTCCGTGTAATGCCGCCCCCTGAAAGGGTCGCCTATTGGAAAACCTGCGTCAGTGAGAGCGGCCGACTGGCAGAGGCTTTTCACGACCTGATCAATAGTGATGACCCACTTCGAGGAGTCATCGTGCTGTGACGGCAAACGCCTAGGTTGAGCTGATCAACTCACTGATCGCCGCACTCAGCTCGCGATGGCAAAACTCCTGCAGGAAGTGGCCGCCACGCGGCAACATCTGATGTGGCAGTCCCGCTGTGCCAGGCACGCGCCCGATAAAACTCTTTTCCGCCCCCCTCGTCACCGGGTCATCCTCGGTAAACAAACAGAGAAAAGGCTTATTGAATTGCAAGAAGAACTCCCAGGCCTTTTTTTGCGCCTCAAGCGAAGGGTCGGTGGGTAACGTCGGCACCTGGCTGGGCATGGCGCGCGGGCCCATCTTGTAAGAGGCATCCGGGAATGGCGCCTCATAGGCGCGACCCAAAGGCGTGATGGGACGCAGGGCGGTGCCCAGATACTGATTCAGTAGCACGCGGGGCGCGACCTTCCAGGTTGCGGGCGCATTGATCATCATCTCCATCATGAAGCCTGCAGGCATATCTGCCGTGTTCCAGCAGAATTTTTGCCAGTGAGCAAAACCCATCGGGAAGGCGTCGGGCTCATTACCTATCCCCCGGAGACGCGACAGTGCCAAGGCCATCTCGCGGAAGCCAAGTCGCCGCCCGTCCTCCCGAAACGCCATGACTTTGTCGACAATTTGCTGATCAAGGCTGGTGTTGAGGGGCAGTCCGGTATTGCCCACCACCACGCGTGCAAAACGATCCGGGTGATCGACCACCAGCCGCAGTCCAATCAAGCCGCCCCAGTCCTGTCCAAAAAAGGTCATATCGGCAAAGTCGTTCGCCTTAAGCCAGCGACCCATCCAATCCACCTGCCTCTGGTAGCTGTAATCCTCGCGGGCGGCAGGTTTATCAGACTTGCCATAGCCGGGCAGGTCAGGGGCGACGACGCGCAGTCCGGACGCCACAAGCAACGGCACCATCTTGCGGTAAAGATAGCTCCAACTGGGCTGACCATGCAGGCACAGCACAATGGGCGCATGACGGTCGCCCTCGTCAATGTGATGGATTCGCAGGGTCTCCCCCTCACCGGAATCGACTTCCGTGTAATGCGGCTCGAAGGGATATTCGGCGATGTCTGCAAACTGCGCGTCAGGCGTACGGAGTATTTTCATGGGATGTCACGCTCATCAAACAGGGTGAACTGAAGTGTTGGCATAAATTATGTCATTATATAGACTACGTCAAATCGCGCTGATATCGGCTGCTGCTATTGCTTCCACAGGCCCTGCAGTCGGCTTTCGCGCCAACAGGTCGTTCGACCCCCTCAACAGGAGCGCATAATGCGAGTACACAACGCCGTAGTCCCCACTCAGGAACAGATGGAAGGCTTTCTTACTTCCGAGACGGATAGCCCGATATTTATGTTGAATCTGCTTACCTTCAAAGAGCATGCCGAGTACGAGGATGGACGTGACACTTCTCTATCCGGGCGGGAAGCGTACGGACTTTACGCGGTAGGCGTCGCAAAGCTTCTGCCGAAAGTAGGCGGCTCGCTTGAGTTCGGTGCAGACGTAGAACGTCTGATGTTAGGTGACGTCGAGGAACTGTGGGACCAAATTGCGATCGCAATGTACCCCTCCCGCGCCGCCATGCTTGAGATGATACAAATGCCTGAGTACGGGGAGATCAGCGTCCACCGCACAGCGGGGCTGGCAGGTCAGTTGAACATCGAAACCGTCAGCGCCAAGGGACCCTGGGTCAACGCTGCATCCTAATCGCCTCTCGGCGCACTGCCATCGAAACCCAATCCCATACGGCCTTTGTTAACAGCGCGCGTGGATGTAGCCTCCAGCTTAAAAGTCGCCCTCGTCGAGCGTGGTGACCTGATGAAAAATTCTGCCCTCGTTGACGCGAAAAAGATCTCGACCCGAGACCGCTGAGCCAGTATCGCCTGTCATCTCCCAGGCAACCTGCGCGGCATCGGGACCAGTCGCTTCCACCTCACCAAAAATAAGTTGGCGCCCAGCCAATCGCTCAGGAACCGACGCAAAGTAGTCTGCAATGGCGTACCAATCAGGGTAGCGGGCACCAGGGCGTTCAAGCGTTGCGCTCAACGCATAATCTGCGGCCATTGCAACGGGATCGAGGGTCCTTACCGCCTTGAGGTGTCGCGCTACCACCTCTGCGGCAGGCCTAGCGGCCAGTGACGCTAATTTTGGGGTCACCCTGCTCCGCCATTCCCCCAAGTCAACATAATCCCTCATCGCAATAACCGATTGCGTGTCACGGTCCACCGTCAGCACGCCATTGCAGGGCACGGCATATTCCTCGCCGTCTAGCCAGAATCGATCAAGCCGCTCATACCAGCCGGTGAGGCCACTCACTGATGCTGACACCACGTCCCACTGCACCTTGTCTGACCAGCACAGGATATTCGCCAGTAGACCCACCACCGCCTCCCTGCCCTCGGCAGGCGGATGAGGCACGTTTTGCCAGGTCACATCAGCGTGAAGCACAGTGCGGATCGCCCGCAAATCACGCGACTCAATCGCTGCCAAAAGGCGCTCAATTGTCTGGCGTGTGATGGGATCAATTTCCATACGGCGATCATAGTCATGCAGGAGCGATGAAGAAACGGTGAGCGCCGTCTTCGTAATAAAATTTCCCCCGTATGGGTGCCGAGGGGTTACCCTTGCCCCCCCCTAAAATAAGACTCTGGAGTGATCGCCAATATGTCCACCGCAACCAAACCGTTTGATATCGTCGTTTTTGGCGCTTCGGGTTACACCGGGCGCCTTGTCGCTGAATACCTCGCAGCAGAATATAGCGATGCAGATCTGAAATGGGCGATGGCCGGACGCTCGCTGGAAAAACTCACTGCGGTACGGGCCGAGATGGGTATCAGCGACGCTGTCGCGTTACTGGCCATTGACGCAGACAACCCTGACTCCGTAGCGCAAATGGTCGATGCCAGCCGGGTCGTGATTACCACGGTGGGGCCTTATCAGCTTTACGGTGACGCACTCGTCAAGCAGTGCGCCGAACGCGGCACCGATTATGTCGATCTATCGGGCGAACCGAGTTGGATGCACGAGACCATTGGGCGTTACGGCGAGGCGGCCAAAGCGTCGGGTGCGCGGATTGTGCACAGCTGTGGTTTTGATTCGATCCCTTTTGATCTCGGCGTCTATTTACTGCAGCAACATGCCATGGCCAAAACTGGCCAGCCCATCGCCACCGTAAAAGGTCGGGTGCGTGCGATGAACGGGACGTTCTCAGGCGGCACCATCGCCTCGATGCACGCCACAATGGCCTCCGCCAGGGCAAACCCTGCGCTGATTCAAGTACTGACCAATCCCTTCGCACTGACCGAGGGCTTCACCGGACCCGAACAGCCGACCGGCATGACACCCCAGTATGATGAGGAGCTTCAAAGCTGGAGTGCGCCCTTTATCATGGCAGCCATCAACACCAAAAATATTCACCGCTCCAACTATCTATTGGGGCATCAGTACGGTGAGAATTTCCGTTACGACGAAATGCTACTAACCGGTGACGGCGATCAGGGCAAAGCGACTGCCGAATATGTTGCCAAAGATGACTCGGTAGCCAAGAGCGACCTGAAGCCGGGCGAAGGGCCCAGTAAAGAAGAGCGGGAGAACGGCAACTACGATGCTATTTTTGTGGGTGAGAGTAGCGAAGGCGAGTTGATGATCAGCAGCGTTCAGGGAGACCGCGATCCCGGCTACGGATCCACCTCGAAAATGCTGGCTGAAGCAGCCATCTGTTTATTGAAGAATCCTGAACTCGCTTCAGGCGGCATCTGGACGCCGGCCGCAGCGATGGGCGATACGCTGATTGAGCGGTTACAGGAACACGCGGGTTTGACGTTCCAGATCGAGAAGGGCTAGCCCAAAGCCTATTGCGGATAGTGTCTCAGGCGAACAGGCAACAATGTCCCCCGAACAGCTGACAGAACAACTCAATGCCGCCTTGCGAGAGCCCTTGGCAGGGAAAGTTCCGGGTAACCGGGTCGACCAGCTCACCCGGCTATCTGGCGGTGCCGTGAATGAA
>NYTG01000080.1 GCA_002683395.1 Halieaceae bacterium
CGGGCCGATTACCTGCAGCTGAGCCTGCTCCATGAGCAGTTCCCTGCCATACCGCGCATTGCGCTCACCGCCACCGCCGACGAGCAAACCCGGCTCGAGATTGCGGCGCGCCTGCAACTGGAAGCCGCCGAGCACTTTGTGGTGGGCTTTGATCGCCCCAACATTCGCTACCGCATTGGCTTAAAGGTTAATGCCCGGCAGCAGCTGCTGGCGTTTCTGAAGGCGGAACACCCGCAAGACGCAGGCATTGTGTACTGCCTGTCGCGCAAGAAAACCGAAGAGACCGCCAGTTGGCTGGCCACTCAGGGCTTTACGGCCCTGCCCTACCACGCGGGGCTCCCCGCCGAGGAACGAGCAGCGCACCAAGCCCGCTTTCTCCGCGAGGAGGCCATCGTAATGGTCGCCACCATCGCCTTTGGCATGGGCATCGACAAACCCGACGTGCGCTTTGTGGCGCATCTGGATCTACCCAAGACCATCGAGTCCTATTATCAAGAGACGGGCCGCGCCGGGCGCGATGGCGCACCCGCCAATGCCTGGATGATTTACGGCCTGCAGGATGTGATCAAACTGCGGCAAATGATGCAGGGCTCCCAAGGCAGCGAGCAGCACAAGCGCATAGAGCAACACCGCTTAAACGCCATGCTGGGCCTGTGCGAAATCACCACCTGCCGGCGCCAAGCCTTGCTCGACTATTTTGGAGAGACCTACCCCGAGCCCTGCGGCAACTGCGACAGCTGTTTGGAGCCCGCCCAAACATGGGATGCCACCGAAGCCTGCCGCATGGCGCTGAGTGCCGTGGCCCGCACCGGTGAGCGCTTCGGCGTGAACCACTTGATCGATGTACTCAAGGGCAAGGAAACCGACAAAATCTGGCAGTTCGATCATCACCATCTGCCCACCTTCGGGGTGGGCGATGCATTGGACAACAACCAGTGGCGCTCAGTGTTCAGGCAGTTAGTGGGGCGGGGCTATTTATCGGTCGACCTGCAGGGCTTCGGCGGGCTCAAACTGCAAGAAAAGTGCCGGCCGCTGCTGCGCGGCGAGTGCGACATTGCGCTGCGACAGGATCAGAGACAGAAGGTGGCGAAACGGCAAACCAAAACCCCGCTCCCCGACGACATCAATGTAGGCCTGTGGGAAGCCTTGCGAGACTGCCGACGCGAGCTGGCCGAGGAACAAGGCGTGCCACCCTATGTCATTTTTCATGACAGCACATTGGTAGAAATGTGCTCAGCGGTGCCCCAAACCCTCGATGAATTTGCCACGCTCTCGGGCGTCGGCGAGCGCAAACTGCTGAAATATGGCGAGGCGTTCTTGGCGACCATTCACAGCACCGAACGCCAGACGCTCGATTAAGCGTGGGCATGGGTGCATCACACCAAAAAAGCGCGATGACTGACCTCGCGAACTATCATCCACTGGTCATCGAGGGCATGGGCGACTACGACCCGCGAGAGCCTGTACCCGTTGCGGCGAACATCGTGGCGCACCTTCAATCGCGGTGGTCTGACAGCCCACCGACGAAACCGGTGCTACTGATCACGCAGGGCGATCCGATCGCACAGCGCGGAATCTCTGCGATCACCCGCCTGGTCGCCGACGAGTTGAGCGTGCCACGGGGCTTGATGTATCTCGACACTCATCTTGCGGATTACCACGAGCCCAACGCAGACCGGCACAAGGTGATTCTCGAGCTCCCCTACTCCCAGTTGGTCAATCACCTCAACACTGAGATACCCGGCACCCTGACCCATCTCGAAGCTGCCGTGCGAGTGGAGCTCGAGGGAAAAAATGCGCGACGCGCGGCGCAACAGAAACCGCCCTTACAGGACTACTACGAAACGTTTGCCTTGCTGCAAGAAGTGACCAAAGTCGCCTGTCAGCGCCTCTGTGGTGAGATTACCGTCGCGCATACGAGCACCGAGATGGCCGACTTCTCTGTCTCGAGTTTTTACGAGGTCGGCCTCGCGCTGGGGCTACTGGATCGCGCGGACATAGTGGCCTATTCAGGTTAAGCGTATGACCGAAGCATCTTCGTTCCACCGGCGGTAGACTAACCGCATGGCACGCCCCGATTACACCTACCTCTACGACCACGCCTGCGAACGCAAAGGCGGCGAAAAAGCACTCAAGGCCCTGCTCCCCAAAACGGCTACTAAAAAGCATCTGCGCGGTTTGGGCTCAGACCGGTATCTGGCCGAGTTCACCCGCAAAATCTTTCAGTCAGGCTTTGTATGGCGCGTGGTCGACAAAAAATGGCCTCAGTTCGAAGAGGTGTTCTGGGAATTTGATGTCGAGCGGCTGCTGATGATGCCCGACGACATGGTCGAGCGTAAGGCCAAAGACCCGGCCATCATCCGCAACTTCAGCAAGGTTAAAACCGTGCGCGACAACGCCATGATGATCGATGACACCGAGCGGCGCGAACATCGTGGCTTTGGTGAGTTCGTGGCCGACTGGCCAGCCGACGATGTCATTGGCCTGTGGCTTTATCTGAAAAAGCGCGGCAGCCGGCTCGGCGGCAATACCGGGCCCTATGCGCTGCGCACGCTGGGCGTGGATACCTTTTTGCTCACCCAGGATGTCGAGGGCTTTTTGCGTAGCCAAGACATTGTCGATTCGGGCATTACCACCCAGCGGGCGCTCAAAGCGACACAGGCTTATTTTAATGACCTACGTGAGCAAAGCGGCAAAAGCCTCGCCGAGCTGAGCCGCATCATCTCTTTTTGTCACGGACCGAACCGGGTTCGGTAAACTACCTGCCATGGAAATTTCGACCCTGACTCTGCGCGGTCTTGCCGCTGGCGCCCTCACCCTAGCGCTTGCCGCCTGTACCGACTCCCCCCCTCCCGCCAGCGCCATTGAGCAGCTGGCCGATGAATACCTCGAGGCGTGGATGGAAGAAAACGCGCTGATGGGGACCTACTACGCCATTGAGGGCGCTCCACACGACCGCCTGCCGGATAACTCGCTGGCCGGACTCGCCGCGTGGCAACAAAAAGAAGATGCGTGGTTAGCGCGGCTTAAGACCATCCCGGCCACCACCGAAATCGGCAGCCGCGACTGGGTCACCCACGGGCTTTTGAAGGAGCAGCTCGAGAGTGCGGTAGGCACCCGCCTCTGCCGCAATGAATTGTGGGGAGCGAGTACCACCACTAGCTGGCACACCTGGATCCCGTTTGTATTCGACATTCAGCCGCTCGAGACTCCCGAGCTCAGGGCGCAGGCGCTCTCGCGCCTCGCAGCTATGCCTACCTACATCGACAATGAAATCGCTAATTTGCGCGAAGGTTTGCGGCTTGGCTACAGCGCCCCCCGAGTCACAGTCGAGGCCGTACCCGACCAAGTGCGCTCACTGATTGGCCCCGAGAGCATCTTTTTGGGCCCCGCGCTACGCAGCGACGATGCTGCCTTTAGCGAGGCCGCCGAACAGATTTATAACGAGCAGATTGCGCCCGCGTTGAATCGCTTCGCCGACTTCATCGAGAACGAGTACCTGAGCGAAGCCCGCGAGACGCTGGCGGTCTCCGGCAACCCAGATGGCGAGGCCTGCTACCCCGCACTGGTGCGGAGTTTTGTCACCGTGGGGGTTCCGGCGGAAGAGATCCACGCCGTGGGTCTCGAGCAGGTCGCCAAAATACGCGAAGAGATTCAGGTTACGCTGGATGAGCATTTCGGCGGCGGCGACGTGTCGGAATTTCTGCGTCGGGTCAACGAGGACCCGGCCTTTACCTTCGATACCGAGGAAGCCGTACTCCGGTATTCCACCGATGCCCTCGACGCTGTGAAAGCCGCTATGCCCGAGGCATTTGGCGTGTTGCCCAAGGCCGATGTACTGGTCAAGCCTTACCCGGCGTTCGCGGAGAGTGGCTCGGGCGAGTACCACTCGTCATCAGAAGATGGCTCCCGGCCCGGTATTTTCTATATTGCGGTCACCGACCCTACGGGTCGCTCGATCTCGAACCAGCTGGCCACGCTGCACCATGAAACCTTCCCAGGGCATCACCTACAGGGCGCGATTGCGCTGGAGCTGGGCGATCAACAGCACCCCCTGGCGCGGTATTTGTGGAACTCAGGCTACGGTGAGGGCTGGGCGCTCTACTCGGAGCGGCTCGCCGACGAACTGGGGCTCTACCCCACCCCGCTAGACCTCATTGGCCTTTACTCCGACCAGATTGCGCGCGCCTCGCGGCTGGTGATGGACAGCGGCCTGCACACACTGGACTGGACCCGGCAACAAACCGTCGACTACATGATGAATAACTCGGGCTGGGCAGCGGTGGATATTCAGAACGAGATCGATCGCTACATCTCTTGGCCCGCTCAAGCGACCTCCTACATGCTCGGCATGATCGAGATCCGCCGGCTACGCACGATGGCCGAGGAGACCCTGGGGGACCAGTTTGATCTGCGCGGCTTCCATGACCGGGTGGTGGGTATGGGAAGCATCACCCTCCCCATGCTCGAGGAATCAATTGAGGCTTGGATCGCCGAACAACAGGCAAGCAGCTACTGAGGGTCGGTGAACACCGGTTGACTGCGAGGCGGTCGGAACCACAGTTGCCCCAACTGCCGGAATGACCGGGCCTGAAATGAGTCTCTGAACAAGCGCACCCACTCAGCGAAGGCAATCCGTAGCGGGTTATAGGTGTTGATATTGGTCAGCAGCCCGTAGCGCACCGGCGCAACCTCGGGCTCAAAGGTCCCGAACAGTCGGTCCCAGATAATCAACACGTTGCCGTAGTTGCGATCCACATACTCGGGGTTCGAGCCGTGGTGTGCGCGATGATGAGACGGCGTCACTAACAGCCACTCCAAGGGCGCCCACAGCTTTTTGATCACCTCGGTATGGGTCCAGAAACCGTAAATGGTCGCCACCGCGCCTGCGCTTGCCACCAGTAGCGGGTGAAAGCCCAGCAGTGGCAGCGGCCAGTAGAATAGCGCGCGGGTAAAGGGCCCAGTGGGCGACTGCCTGAGCGCCGTGCCCAGATTCATGTGTTCGCTCGAGTGATGCACTACATGGGCACACCACATGAAACGCACCCGGTGCTGAGCGCGGTGATACCAGTAAAAAACCAGGTCAATCACCACAAAGGTGAAGACCCACCCCCACACCGTGTTGGGCACCTCAAACACTCGAAACTGATAGAGGAAAAAATGCAGGCCTATGAGTGCGCCGCCTGTCACAAAGCGCACGACGCTGTTGATACCCAGCTGCGACATGGAACCGCCAAAGTCTTTGAGTGCATAGACGTTGCCGCCTTGCGACCGGGTGTACAGCACTTCCGCTACCAGCAGCAGCGCGAAGAGCGGCAATGCCATGAAAATCAGTTCCATGGTCAGAGTGTAACCAAATTCGAGTAATGGTTTAGCGAGGGCTAGGTTTTAAAGCGCTTCCAGGTGCCACCGTACTGGTAGCTGTCGGGGCGCTCGGACTTCAGGCGTTCAGTGCAGCGCCGGCAGAAAAACTGCCAGTTCTTGAGCCGATTCGAGCGACACCGAAATAGAGTCGGCGTCTCGGCCGAGCAGGCGTCACAGGTTTTGGTTCTTTGGCGCACGACTACATCACCATCAGTATTGGGATTTGCGCTCAGGCGCTACGCCGGTAGCGGTAGCCGAAACGGCAACGTAAGTGCCCAGCAGCGCTTCGATGGCCTCATCCATGGCGGTTGCAGACTCGAAATGCTCGCCTGCCATGCCAAAAAGCGCCATGAACATCGGCATACCATCGACTGCCTTGACGAAACTGAACTCAGACTCGGCTTGATACAGGGCGGTCCAGTAATGGCGCCCCCGCGACCAGAAGGCGCTCGTGTCCCGCCAATAGTCGTCACCGGCGCTAAAGTCATAATCGAGCACGCGATCGTATCGGGATACACCGGCTTCCCGCGCCAAATAAGGTTGTGAGGCGGATGGCCGGTTGTTCTCGTCTAATACCAACTTCAGAGCATCCTCTTCCTGCGTCCAGCCGGCGGGCGTGATGGTGATGCGGTGCGAACCGTACAGTGCCTGATAGTCATCGCGAACACTAAATTCCCGCCTCGGCAGCGGCCTTCGCCGATCGTCTGATTGCCAGTACGACACGCCCGGCGCGTGGGTCCAACGCCCTACCGCTTCGTAACGAGGCGAATCGTCTACCTGATAGACCGTTTGGGTCCAGGCGCCTGCACGGCTGTCGTCGTCGAGTGCTCGACGCGAAAAAGCGCCACGGCCCTGAAACGCATGCACCGCTGAGTCTTCGTATTGCCAATCTTGGCGCCAGTGCTTGACCACCATGGCGTCCGATTCAAACCCGTCGGCATCCAAGAAATGCATCACAATAATGTGCTGCAGGCTGACAAATTCAGGCTCATTCGCCACAACGTAAACGCGCTCAGTGCCCCAGCTCTGATAGGGCGCTTTGGGCTGATAGCCCTCGGTGAAACCCACGGTCTCGATAAAATCAAAGCTGGTCCGATAATCACCCGCCATCGCCAAAATCGCGCGCCGATCGCGTTCTTTGTCATCCAGGTTGGGCGCCTGCAGGCCGGTAAACGCCTCCGACGTGGCCCTATCCAGCTGTACCTCAGGGCCAGAGGTCGTGCCGCCACGAGGCTTCATGCTGCTCGAATCAGCGAACATCCAGGAGAAGGTGTACTGCCGTGGCGGCATCTCCTCACCCAGCGGCGCACGGTCACTGCCTTGCGCAGGGGCCACCACCAGCGTGACGCTCATGGCGCAGTAGGCAAGCAGGCTTTGCATAGAGCATTTTTTCATCGCGGTCCGTCGTCCACCGGGCTGTTGTCTGATCTGCGCTAACGCTAATGCATGTACTACGTCAAAAAAATGAGGTCGTATCGCTAGCTTGACCCTGTTTTCGAGGATTAGTGGGCGATCGTTTTGGGGTTCTCAATGTAGCGCGCCATGGCCAGCCGGGCCGCGGCGGGCACTTGTTGGGGTATTTCATGCAGTGTGAGCAGGTGATTACAGGCGCGCATCGCCTCACGTCGTAGACCCGTGCTCTGCATAACCCGAGAAAGCGTATGCGCGGTCGACGTCACAACTTCAGACGCGAGGCCGACATCACTCCGTTGCTGCAGGCATATGTGCAGTACCGAGGTAGTGTCCGCCAACACGCTGATCGCGTCCGCCGTCACCTCGTGCTCACGAAAAAACAGCTTGCCGGCGATAAACGCTTTGACCAACTGAGGTTCCGCGCTCTCAAGCTGATGCCCCTCAATAAGCTCAATACCGGACTTCAAACAGCCTAACCACACTCTGGCATTAAAAAAGCCGCAGCCACACATTGCCTGCCAGTGCTTGTCGCAAAAACAACCTGCATTATCTCGGCTAGAACTTGCGCGCAGGGTATTCATCACAAAAGATCACCGGCAGTGCCAATCAGCAACATGATAGGCAGAGCCGTTGCAGATGACGCTACTAACAAGAATCCAATTCCCCGCCAAAACTGTTTTGAGTCGTGCATTGTTTGCCCCCGCAGTGACTAGCTGGCCGCAGTTAGAGTGCTTCTGCGTGTTCAGAAAGGTAACTGGCAACCCCCCATGATGTGGTCACCATGCCGGCATCGCCTTTATTCCAACCCGCCGGACAGACCTGTCCGTGCTCCTCAAAAAATTGCAGTGCATCTACGATTCTGATGACCTCGTCTACACTCCGACCCAGCGGCTCATCGTTAACGACCTGATGCCGAACAATGCCTTGCTGATCAATGACAAAAGTAGCCCGCATCGCAACGCCAGGTGGGTAATAAGAGTTCCCGGGCTCAGACAAGATCCCGTAGGCGCCCGAAATTTCCCGCGTCATGTCAGCGACCATTGGAAATGGCACGGAGCCCACGCCCCCCTGTTCCACCGGTGTTTTCTGCCAAGCGCTGTGTGTGAAGTGTGAATCCGTACTGATCGCCACCACCTCACAGCCAAGCGCGTTGAGTGCCTCTGTCCGACGCGCAAACGCGATAATTTCCGACGGACACACGAAGGTGAAATCGAGTGGATAAAAAAATACCGCTGCGTACTTTTCGGCGATAAATTTCGTTAACTCAAAGTCATCCACGAGCTCCCCGTTGGCCAGCACAGCCTGCGAGGTAAAACCCGGAGCTTCTCTTCCCACCAAAACACTCATCTCTTACTTCCTCTGGATCTTTTTGTTCACTATCGGGACACCTGCTAGACCGTTTGATGACGAGCCTCGACGCTGGTGACCCAACCCTGCGCCACTGTATTGATAATGAGAATGATTATCAATAGTATAAAAGAAATAATCTTTTGGATGCTCAAATGACAAAAAGACTGCAGTTGGCGCAAAAAATCTACGCTGACACATCAAAGTTGACCGCCTCTGACCTGCTGAGTAATGAGGATTACGAGTGCGAGCGGGCCGAATTTCTGCGTCTGGCTACACAACATCGCAAACAGCGCCGGCTGCGGCTTAACCCCGACCTGAACTTAGTGTTCGAGACTCGATTCACCGCTTGGCTACAAATTCAGGAAGAGTTGCGCTGGCTGACCCGCCCCACCGAACGTGACATAGACGAGGTGCTTACACGGTGTAATCTGCTGGTGCCCCGTCCAAACCAACTCACTGCAACATTATTGATCGATGGCGGCGATAACCCCACCGCCCTTTACTGGGTAGAGTGTGTCGCCGCCAACGCCCTTAACGTAGAACTCCGCCTCTCTGGACGCGTACTGCACGGCACGTCGCAGGAGTCATCAGCTGGTGTGCTAGCCACTGTTCACACATTTGTGTTCCAACCCATTAGAGCTTGCGGACCCGCTTCAGAAATCATCTGGGGGGATACCGCTGTGCAGCATGCCGCCCCCCTTTCCGCCATGACTCGACACGTACTGACCAGAGACTTGATTCCAGCAAGCAACCCCAATTGCTTCGTGGCACCAACAACGGGAAGGATGGGGCTAGCCAAATCTGTCCGCTCAAACACCGGAGTGGGCCCACCTAGCCTGGCGCTCCCCAAGTATCCAGCGCTAAGGGTGGTTATGGCGTGCGAGCCAGAAAAGAGTGGGAATAACCCATAGGAAGGAAGATAAAAATGAGAGTCAGCCCCAGAGACGATTGAGCGGCGGCTGAATGCAACCGCGATCGATATGTAGGGACGGCTCCACATCAGACTGCTGCCACATTGGTCCATCGAGATCGACAAAGTCAGCGCCTTGCGCCACCACCAAAGCGGGCGCCATGGCCAGTGAGGAGCCCAACATGTTGCCGACCATGATCAACTTCTCATTCTGCTGACACCACTCTCGTATCACCAACGCATCGGTAAGGCCGCCGCATTTATCTAGCTTAATGTTGATCGCATCGTACCGATCCGCCAGTGCCTCCAGGTCAGCACTGCTCTGACAGGATTCATCAGCGCAGAGCGGGACTGGGTAACCCAGTTTTTCGAGCACGTCGTCTTGGCCCGCCGACAAAGGCTGCTCGAGAAGCGCTACTTCATACCGCGCCAGACTATCGCCCGCCGCCATCACCAACTCAGGTGTCCAACTGCCGTTGGCGTCGATCACCAGCTGCGCATCAGGACGTGCTTCGCGGATAGCCTGCAAACAATCGAGTGGCGCCTGCGCACTTAATTTGAGTTTGAGTCGCTTGAGATCGGGCACTTCATGAGCTCGTCGCGCCATGGCGTCGGGATCATCGAGGGAAAGGGTATACAGCGTATGGAGTGGCGCCATTGTGATACCGGTCAGCGCGCTGATCCCGCCTGCGGTCTGTTTGGCCTGTAAATCCCACAGCGCGCAATCGAGACCGTTGCGGCTGCCGCCTGGTGGCAAGAGGGCCTGCACGGTCTGGCGATTGAGCTGGGCGATCGCCGCGGGATCAAGCGCGGACAGCTCGGCCTGCAGGCTCTCAACGGTCTCGCCGAGATAATCCACGCCCATGGTTTCAGCGCGACCTTGACAGCCTTCGTGTTCTAACACCGCGTGCAACACGTCGATGTGATGCACCGTCTCACCCGCCGTCACAAAGGGCGCGACCATGTCCCAACGCTGCGGCGTCAATGTCAGCTTCACAGCGCAGGCACCACTATGGGTGCCGAGTCGCGTGCCGCCGCGGATGCCATCTCAGATATCAAGGTACTGGGCACGCTAGGGCAGCACATCGAGAATCGGGTCGAGCACATGACGCATGGGGTCGACACACTGCAGCCCCGTTTCGGTGCTGACTTTGTCGCAGGCGGCAAGCGCCTCGGCATCATTGAGACCCTCGGTATTGAGGCTAACGCAGACAACACTCGATTGCTCGTTGGTGACCCGCGCCGCTCGTTCATATTGCGTAATGCACTCGCGCAGGACAGGCACAGGGTAGTCCTCGTACTCATCGATCACCGTGCGGCCTACTGCATGGCACAGCACCATCGCATCAGGCTGGCTACCATGAATCAAACCCAGTGTGACCGCGGCGTAAGCCGGGTGAAACAGCGAGCCCTGCCCTTCAATGACATCCCAATGACCGGATGCGGCGTCAGGTGTGAGCGTTTCAGCGGCACCCGAGAGAAAATCCGATACCACCGCGTCCATTGGGATGCCCCCACCCGCGATCAAGATACCGGTCTGGCCCGTGGCTCTAAAAGTCGCGGCAATCCCCCGCTCGGCCAACGCTTTGTGGAGCGCGAGCGCGGAATACTTTTTTCCCACACAGCAATCAGTGCCCACCATCAATAGCCGCTTGCCGGATCGTCGCCGCCCGCTGGCAATGGGGATCGATGCGGGCGGCACCCGCACATCAACAAGTTGCTGCCCAGATGCTGCAGCTGCCTTAACGAGCTCTGGCTCTTCATTCAACCTACGATGCAAGCCGCTGACCACTGAGAGCCCCGCTCTGGTTGCCTCAGCGAGGGCAGACACCCACTCGGCTTTGAGCGCGCCACCCGAGGGTGCCACCCCAATCACCACGCTCTTGACACCCGCCGCTACCGCCGCGCTGAAATCCATCTCGGGCAGGCCAAGATCCACAGAACAACCGCTCAATCGGTACTGTCCAATGCAGCGCTCGGGCCGCCAGTCGCGCAAACCCATCGCGGTTTTGGCATCCAGAGGGTTGGTGACGTCCCCCAGAAACAGCAGATAAGGCGAGGGGATTTCGATCACGGCTGTACGCTGGCTCGGCGAATCACGCGGCCGGGAAAGGCATCGCTCATTGCGCCCTCATGCAACACCCGCTCCCCCGCCACCCACACGCTGTGGATGCCCTCGGAGGGCGTAAAAGGTTCGCTGGTGGTGGCAAGATCCGTCACCGTGTCGGGGTTCAAGAGCACCAAGTCGGCGATCATGCCCGGCGCAATCACGCCCCGTTCGCCAAACCCCATGTGCTGGGCTGGCAACGCTGTCATGCGATGTATCGCACTCTCCAAGCTGAGCACGCTTTGCTCGCGCACATACCGAGCCAGCACGCGGGGGAAACTGCCCGCGCCGCGCGGGTGGCGGTCACGCAAAGTGCCGTCGGTACAAATATTGGTGTGGGGCCAGGCGATAAAGGCCGCAATGTCGTCATCGCGC
>NYTG01000081.1 GCA_002683395.1 Halieaceae bacterium
CAGGTAACGCCTGGGGGGCGCGAGTCCACGGAAAGTGCAGCAGAAAGGAAACCGCCTGTTCGCAGGTAAGGGTGAAAAGGTGCGGTAAGAGCGCACCGCGCGGTTGGCAACAACCGTGGCGATGGTAAACCCCGCCCGGAGCAAGACCAAATAGGAATCTGATGCCGTGACCCTCGGCGGATTCGGGTAGGTCGCTTCAGGCGAACGGTGACGTTCGTCGCAGATGAATGATCGTCCATGACAGAACCCGGCTTATCGACCGACTCGCTATGCCCCCCGTCAGGGGGGCATCCTTTTTTTAAGACGACCTCCATTCGCGAGGGGCGTCCGACCTGTCGTCAGCGCCGTAGACGGTTGATGCCATCATCTCTAGAATAATTAAATCTAAAAAATTAAAAAAAAGACGATTTAGTTATAATGGGTAAGGCTAAACCTCGCAAGAGAGTTTAAAAACCTGTTTTAAGGCGGGTTTCCGCGCGTTATTTTTGACCATGCCAACCCCCTCATTGATGTTCTAACCCACTGATAAGCCACGTTTTTTTCGGGTTCATGCGTTGACCCCTGCTGCGGCCCGCGCGTATAGTGGGTAAATGTGGTGCAAAGTGGGTTATAGACCCATTTTGTGGAGTTAGGCGGAAATCAGTGGGCGCAGCGTGATGTTTCGTGGGGTGCAGCATATCAATCTGGATGCCAAGGGCCGCATGGCGGTGCCCTCGCGTCAGCGTGAGCTGTTGTCGGTGCTGAGCGAAGGCCACATCGTCCTGACGGTCGATACCCAGACGACTTGTCTGGCTTTGTATCCCCTTCCTGAATGGGAGCGCATCGAGCGCGATGTTCAGGCGCTCCCTGCACTCAATCCTGCGGTGAAGCGTTTTCAGCGACTCGTCTTGGGTTATGCCAGCGATCTGCAACTGGATGGCAGTGGTCGGGTATTGGTGCCACCGGCTTTGCGCGAATACGCACAGCTGGAAAAGCGAGCGGTATTGGTAGGGCAAGGCAACAAACTGGAGTTGTGGTCAGAGGACTTGTGGCAGCAGGAGTGCGCGGCTGCGTTATCAACTGATCCGACTGGAGAGCTCCCGACGGAGCTGATGCAGCTCAATCTTTGATGGACCGGGGACATCAACCGGTTCTGCTTGAGGAGGCGATTGCAGCGTTGATGGTATCTGCGGATGGCATGTACGTAGATGGCACGTTTGGTCGGGGCGGTCACAGCGCCCGTATCCTCGACGCACTGTCGTCCCAGGGTGCTCTGCTTGCGCTGGATCAGGACCCTACTGCGGCGCTAGCGGCCAAGCAGTTGGTTGAGAAGGATCCTCGATTTCAATTCTTTGCGGTCAATTTTCGCGCTCTGGGCGAGTGCGTTGCGCCCGGCACTTTGCAAGGTGTGCTGCTGGACTTGGGTGTCTCGTCGCCACAGCTCGATAACCCCGCCAGGGGTTTCAGTTTTACTCACGATGGTCCGTTGGACATGCGGATGAATCCCGATGCCGGTGAGTCGGCTGCCAGCTGGCTCGCTGAGGTAAGCGAGGTAGAGCTTGCCAGCGTGCTACGGGAGCTCGGTGAGGAGCGATTCTCCCGTCGGATTGCCGCCGCGATCGTCAGAGAGCGAGCGATTGCGCCGATAAAGCGTACCGCTCGATTAGCCGACATTGTCAGCGAGGCGAACCCAAGATGGGAGCAGCACAAACACCCTGCGACGCGAAGCTTTCAGGCGATTCGCCTGCATGTGAACGGGGAGCTGGATGCTTTGCGGGAAGTATTGGAGTCTGCTGTATCGGCCTTGGCGCCCGGCGGCCGATTGGTGGTCATCAGTTTTCACTCTCTAGAGGACCGTATCGTTAAGCGGTTTATCCGCGAAGCCGTGCGCGGAGAGCGCATTCCGCCCGGGGTGCCAATCCAGTACGAAGCGCAGCGCGGATCCCTGAAGCAAATCGGCAAGACCGTCATCCCATCCGAATCAGAGGTCGCAGAGAATCCCCGGGCGCGATCAGCGATCATGCGTGTGGCGGAGCGACTGTCATGAACCGGCTTCCGCTATCGCCCATTGGGCTGATTGCGTTGTTAGGAGCGGGGCTAGTTGCGTCTGCTCTGGGTGTGGTGGCGAGCACACATCACGCGCGAGAGGGCTATGCGCGGCTGCAGGATCTCGAGCTCCAGCGATGGCAGCTTCAAGAGCAATACACTCGTCTCCTGCTCGAGATCAACACTTGGGCTGCGCCTCATCGCATCAGCCAGATTGCTTCAGAATCACTGTCCATGCAGGCGCCTGATCTGAGTCTGTCGCAGGTGATCTCAGAGTGAAGCGCAAGCATCAACCCGCCGCGCTCCTCCGATGGCGATTCATCGTCATTTGCGTCGCACTCAGTGCGCTCGCCGCTACGCTAGTGGGTCGTTTGATTCTCCTGCAAATCACTGACGGCGGTCAGGGTGCAGTCTTTTTGAGAGAACAGGGGGCGTTGCGCACCGTGCGCACGGCGGAAATACCGGTATATCGGGGACTCATTGAGGATCGTAATGGCACCCCGCTTGCGGTCAGCTCGCCCGTTGTCTCCCTGTGGGCTAACCCGCAGCAACTTAAGGACAGCCCGCGCCTGAATGACTTGGCAACGCTGTTGTCGCTCGATGCATCGGCTCTGCAAGACAAACTGAATTTCTATGGCGACAAGCAGTTCATGTACCTTGCGCGACATCAAACCCCTGATTTCGCGCGACGAGTGCTTCGTGAAGGTTTCGCGGGTGTGCTGGGAGAGCGGGAGTATCGTCGGTACTACCCTGCAGGGGAGGTCGCCGCGCAGGTTCTGGGTTTGACTAACGTGGATGGCCATGGAATTGCCGGCGTTGAGCTGGCATTCGAAGAGTGGCTGCGGGGGGTGCCCGGCAAAAAGCGGTTTATCAAGGATCTCCACGGAGAGGCGGTTCGCGATTTCGGTTTGATCGAGGAGCCCCGCCCGGGCAAGGCCCTTGCCCTGAGTCTCGATCTGCGCCTGCAATATGCCCAGCATCGAGAGCTCCAACGGGCAATGCGAGAGACGGGGGCGGCCGCCGGCTCCGCAGTGACCCTTGATGCCTGGACAGGCGAGGTACTGGCGGTCAGTAATTACCCGGTCTTTAACCCCAACAGCCGTGAGGCGCTGGACTTCAGCAGCGCGCGCAACCGCGCGCTCACCGACGCCTACGAGCCGGGTTCTACGATAAAAACGCTGACATTGGTTGCGGCGCTGGAAAGTCGTCAATTCCACATTGACAGTCTGGTGGATACCGCTCCGGGAAGAATTCGCGTTGGCGCGAAGGTGCTGCACGATCCACGCAACTATGGCGAGATCTCGGTCTCGAAGATCATCGAGAAATCCAGCCAGGTTGGGGTGACCAAGATGGCTCAGGCGGTTGGGCATGAAGCCATTCTGGATGTGCTGTACCGCTTTGGTTTAGGAGAATCTACGGGGACGGGTTTTCCGGGTGAGCGAGCCGGCAGGCTGCCGGCCCCCGCACACTGGAGCGAGATCGAAAAAGTCACTTTGGCCTTTGGTTACGGTCTCACCGCTACGCCCATCCAGTTGGCACGCGCGTATGCCGTGTTGGCGAATGGCGGAGTGAGACGCCCACTCACGTTATTAAAGCAGGATCTGGATGACCTTCCTCCCGGAAAGCAAGTTATCGACGCTGATATCGCCGCGGCGGTGCTTGAGGTGCTTGATCGCGTGACGGGTCCCGGTGGTACGGCCACTCTCGCTCGGGTGCCCGGTTTTTCCGTTGGCGGCAAGACCGGCACGGTTCATAAGGTAGGCGAGGGCGGCTATCTCGATGATCAGTATGTCGCGTTGTTCGTCGGTATCGCACCCATCAGTGCGCCACGGTATGTCACTGCGATCCTCATTGATCAGCCTCGAGGCGATCACTATGGCGGGGGGTTAGCAGCTGCTCCGGTCTATTCCCGCATCACAGAAGAAGTCTTGCGAATACGTAACGCCCAACCGGAGCAAACTGAGATGGGGGCGCTGCTGGCCACCTCAGGGGGTGGGCGGTGAACATGAGTCTGCGCACCTTATTGCAGGATCCCGGGGTGCCCGATGTGATGGCTGCCAATCTCACACTCGACAGTCGCGAGGTGAGGCCGGGAGACGTTTTTGTCGCAGTGCCCGGATCGGAGCAGGATGGCAGGGAGTTCATTGCACCGGCACTAGCGCAAGGTGCAGTAGCCGTGCTGGCCGAGCCCGGCGAACAGATTGATTCCCGGGATGCGCGAATCGTGCCGATTGGGAATCTGAGATCTCAGCTTGGTCGCTTGGCGAATCGCTTTTATTCCTCGCCCTCCAGTGACCTTACTGTGATCGCGGTCACCGGTACAAACGGAAAGACCTCGGTGGTCGATCTGGCGGCGCAGATGTTGCGTTTGGTGGGTAAGAAGACGGGGTCTGTCGGCACGCTGGGTATGCGGCTTGATCAGCGACCCATTGAGACCTTAAACACCACACCGGATTGCCTCGGTCTCCATCGGCAGCTGCACCGCTGGCGCGAAGACGGGGTGGAGTGTGTGACGCTGGAGGCGTCGAGTCACGCACTGGATCAAGGGCGTTTGGATGGGCTCGAGATTGATGCCGGGGTGTTCACCAATTTGTCTCGAGATCATCTCGATTACCACAGTTCCATGGCGGAATACTGCGGGGCAAAGCTCCGACTCTTTCGAGACTTCGCGCCAGCTACTCGTATTTACAATGCCGATGATATGGCGGTGGCCGAGCATCGCGATGTGTGGCGATCAGACAGCTTCGGCGTCTCCGATCAAAATGCTGCAGTAGCGGTGCAGTTTGAAATCACTCAAACAGCCCCGTTGACCATTAGACTGCGGACGCCATGGGGGGAGGGCAGTCTCCAGACCGCATTATCGGGCCAATTTAATGCCTTTAACATCGTCGCAGCGCTGACTGCGGTGCTCTCTTTGGGCGTGCCGTTTTCTGAGGCCCTCGGCGCAGCTGAAGCGGTGCGCCCCGTTGTGGGTCGCTTGCAGTCTATTGGTGCCGACGCCGACATCAGAGTGGTCATCGACTATGCCCACACCCCCGACGCGCTTGAGCGTGCGATTCGCGCTCTGGCCGAGGTACAAGCCGGCGGTCAGCTATGGGTATTGTTCGGTTGTGGCGGCGACCGGGACCGTGGCAAGCGCGCCAAAATGGGCGCGGTTGCCTGTCGATTTGCCGACCGTGTCGTCGTGACCAGCGATAATCCCCGGTCCGAGGCGCCCGAGGCAATCATTAGCGACATTCTGTGTGGCTGTGAGGCCGGCTCGCCCATGATTGAAGCCGACCGCGCTGCCGCGATTGCTTTCGCGGTCTCCGAGGCGAATGTGGGCGATACCGTGCTCATTGCAGGCAAAGGGCATGAAACGTATCAGGAAGTCGACGGTGTTCGACTGCCTTTCAACGATGTTGAGTGCGCCGCGGAACATCTTGAGCTGAGGCGGGTCGCCTGATGACGGCTATCGCGCTGCAGGCGCTGGCCGAGGCAACCGGTGGGAAGCTGGTGGGAGAGTCTGTTCCCCTTCAGAGTCTGGTGGTGGACAGTCGTCAGGTCGAGACGGGCGATCTGTTTGCAGCGATTTGTGGACAGCACTTAGATGGGCATGACTTTGCGCCTCAGGCGATGGCGCGGGGCGCCGCTGCATTGCTGACTGAGCGCAAGCTGGACGGGGTGTTGCCTCAGTTGGTCGTGGCTGATGTTACCCGTGCTTCTGGACGTTTTGGTTACTTGAAGCGTCAGGCATTTGCGGGAGACATTGTTGCGATAACCGGCAGCGCAGGCAAAACCACCACAAAAAATCTAATCGCTGCGGCGCTGGAGCCAGAGGGGGCAGTGCATGCCACCCTTGGCAATCAGAACAATGAGCTGGGTGTGCCGATGACACTCGCCGGATTGACCTCGTCGCATCGCTTCGGCGTTATCGAGATGGGTGCGGGCCGGCCCGGTGATATCGCGTATCTCTGTGAGCTGGCGAGGCCCAATGTGGCGGTATGTCTGAATGCCTCAGCTGCCCACCTCGCTTACTACGACAGCATCGACGCAATCGCAGCGACGAAAGGAGAGATCTTCCAGAGCCTGGGTGAGCTTGGCGTCGCCATCATGAACGCTGATCAACAGTGGTTGCCACACTGGCGGGAGCAAGCGGGACGAGCAAGGCAGGTCACATTTGGCCTGTCAGAGGCAGCCGATTACCGAGCGGTTCAGATTCTGCATAAGGGTATTAAAGGGACCGAGTTTTTATTCGAGGGACCGGCGGTATCGGTTCCCGTAAAACTGAAGCTCGCAGGTGACCAGCACGTTATGAATGCGCTGGCGGCAATCGCTGTTGCAGTCGAACTGGGTGTCGCGCCAGAGACTGCGGTTGAGGGACTCGAGACAGTGTTGCCGATTGCAGGTCGCGGCACGTTATCCCGCCGGCCAGCTGGGGGTCAGGTGGTCGATGACAGTTACAACGCGAATCCGGCGGCGGTAAAGGCGGCGATTGATGTGCTGGCCAGAGAATCAGGGTACCGCCTATTGCTGCTCGGACCGATGCTGGAGCTCGGAGCTGCCAGCGACGCGCTGCATCGAGAAGTTGGTCGATATGCGAGTGAGGCGGGAATAGACCAGTTGATCGCAGTGGGCAGCGAGGCGGCTCCTGCGGCCGAGATGTTTGGCCATGAGGCGCTCCACTTCGCTGATCAGGCTTCATTGCAGGCCGGTTTTCCGGCGCTGCCTGAGGAGCACACTATCTGGGTGAAAGGGTCACGAGGCGCCAGACTCGAGCAGACCGTTGCCTGGCTTTTGGCACCCAGGGAGGAATCGTCATGTTGATGTGGCTCAGCGAACAGTTGCTCGCAATCGATTCGGGATTTGCCGTGTTCCAGTACCTGACCCTGCGCGGCATTCTCGCCGCCTGCACGGCACTGGCCATTTCCATGGTGGTCGGTCCTTTTGTCATAGAGCGTCTGAATGAACTGCAGATTGGGCAGACCATTCGCGCGGAGGGTCCCGAATCACATTTGCAGAAGGCAGGCACACCGACGATGGGCGGAGCACTGATTCTGGTCACCGTACTGGGGTCCACGCTGCTCTGGGCAGACTTAAGCAGTCGCTATGTGTGGGTGGCTGTATTTACAACGGTGGCGTTTGGTGCCATAGGCTGGGTGGACGACTACCGCAAGGTGGTGCGGAGAGATACGCGGGGCTTGCCCGCGCGCTGGAAGTATCTATGGCAATCCGTGTTTGCGTTTGGTGTCACCTTATACCTTTTTGATAGCGCGATTTTATTCGAGGAAACCACGCTGTATGTGCCCTTCTTTAAAGATGTGGCACTTGATATGGGGTGGTGGTTTGTTCCCTTCAGTTACCTCGTGGTCGTGGGCTCCAGCAACGCGGTTAATTTGACTGATGGTTTGGATGGGCTTGCGATCATGCCTACTGTCATGGTGGCAACCGGTCTGGGGGTGATTGCCTACCTTGCAGGACACGTTGAGTTTGCTGAATACCTGAACATTGCCTATCTCCCGGGCGCGGGAGAGCTGATGGTGTTTTGCGGCGCCATCGCCGGCGCAGGTCTGGGCTTTCTGTGGTTTAACACCTACCCCGCGATGATTTTTATGGGCGACGTGGGTGCGCTGGCCTTGGGTGCTGCCCTGGGAATTGTTGCCGTAATGACTCGCCACGAGATCGTATTGTTCATCATGGGCGGTATTTTTGTACTGGAGACCGTCTCGGTCATTATTCAGGTCGGCTCCTTCAAACTGACGGGGAAACGCGTCTTTCGAATGGCGCCGATTCATCACCATTTCGAGCTCAAGGGTTGGCCGGAGCCACGCGTCATTGTCCGCTTCTGGATTATTACCGTGATGCTGGTCCTGTTTGGGCTCGCGACGCTGAAGCTGCGGTGATCAGATGTCGATGACTGCCTCCACAATCGCCAGCTCAGAGAGACGACTGCTTGTTGGCCTCGGCGTGACGGGGCAATCAGTGGCTAGGTGGTGGCGACAACAAGGCGTGGTATTTGGCGCAATCGATACCCGCGCCGAAATGGCTGACGATGCCTCGGCGTTCGCTGATATCGATCGGAGCAAGGTCACCCTCGGCGAAGTCGGAGCAGCCTTTGGCGACGACTACACTGAAATGATTGTCAGTCCCGGTGTGGCGCTGGATCACCCGTTGGTAGCGCGTGCCCGGGACCGGGGATGTCGCGTGCGCGGGGATATTGATCTGTTTCTCGAAGCGGCCGACGCGCCCGTCGTGGGCATCACCGGCTCAAACGGCAAGTCTACGGTGACTTCATTACTCGCCGAGATGGTGGCTGCTTGTGACATCAAGGTCGCAGTGGGGGGGAACTTGGGACGCCCCGCGCTGGACCTGCTTGCAGATAAACCTGACCTGTACATTCTAGAGCTCTCGAGTTTTCAACTGGAGCGCTCAGAAAGCTTGGGGTTACGGCTTGCCACAGTACTCAATTTGAGCGCCGATCATCTGGATCGTTACGCTTCTCTCAATGACTATCACAGGGCAAAACATGCGATCTTCAAGCAGGTGGGTCACGTGGTCGCTAACCGCGACGATGCGCTGACGATCCCACTGTTACCCGAAGATATCCCCGTGACCTGGTGGCGGTCCGGAGAACCTGATCTTGATGAGTTTGGCCTGCGGAAGATCGACGGCGTCACCTGGCTTTGCCGCGGGCTGACGCCACTGCTCAGTAGCGATGCGCTCACGCTTTCCGGCACCCACAACTGTTTGAATGTTTTGGCTGCGGTCGCATTGGGGTCGGCCCTGGCGCTGCCGATGGACAGCCTCCTAGAAGGCGCAAAGCGATACCGGGGGCTACCCCATCGTTGTCAGTTTGTCGGTGACGTAAATGGCGTGCGCTTTATTGACGATAGCAAGGGCACCAACATCGGTGCGACAGCGGCAGCGTTGCAAGGTTTTGCTGGGGACGGTTGCATCTGGCTCATTATCGGGGGCCAAGGCAAAGGGCAGGATTTCTCACTGCTGAAAAAACCGCTCACTGGCGCCCGTGTTCGGCTGCTCGTGTTAGGCGAGGCCACGGACGATATTCTTGCGCACCTCGACGGTGTGACACCGATGGAGACTGTCTCAAATCTCGAGCAAGCGGTGCGGCTGAGTGCGTCGCAGGCGCAGCCAGGTGATACGGTTTTGCTCTCTCCGGCTTGCGCCAGTTTCGATATGTTTGCCAGCTATGTTGAGCGGGGCCGTCGATTTCAGGAAGCGGTCGCCGCATTGCAGGTGGCTGCATGAATCCCGCCGCTGATATCCCGACTTACCGCGGTGATCCCATACTGCTGATGCTGGGAGTTGCGTTGATCAGTATTGGTCTGATTGCAATCGCCTCGGCGTCGATCGAATACAGTGATTTTCATTTCGGCAACCCTTGGCATCACACAGAGCGTCATGCCATGTACTTGCTACTGGGCCTTACCGCGGGTGGCGTGTCCTTTATCTTGCCCACCGATACCCTCCAAAGATTATCCCCGTGGCTGCTGTTCTTCGCTTTCGCCCTGCTCATTCTCGTGTTGATGCCCGGTATCGGGCGAGAGGTGCACGGTGCGCAGCGTTGGCTCCCGTTAGGACCCATCACCCTGCAACCCTCAGAGTTTGCCAAGTTGGCCTTGCTGCTTTATGCGGCGGGTTATCTGGTCAGGCAGGAAGACGCCGTTAGACATCATTGGAGTGGCCTCGCGCGCTTGATCGGTATTTTGGCAGTGGTCGCTTTATTGCTCCTGCTGGAACCCGATTTTGGCACTACCGTCATCGCCGTCGGCATGGTGGTTGGCATGATGTTTCTGGCGGGGGCCCGGTTAATTTACGTTATCACTATGCTGGTGACAGTGGTGATCGCCTCTGCGGCATTGGTGCTGGCTGCGCCCTATCGACTTGCGCGTCTGACGGCGTATCAGGATCCCTGGGCAGACCCCTTCGGCTCAGGATTCCAGTTGATTCAATCTCTGATTGCCTTTGGTCAGGGAGAGTGGCTGGGGGTTGGCTTGGGTAACAGTGTGCAAAAACTGTTTTATCTGCCCATGGCCCACACCGACTTTGTTTTTTCCATTTGGGCCGAGGAAACCGGTTTGGTGGGGGCTACAGCCCTGATAGCGCTGTTTGTCCTACTAGTAGCCCGTATTTTGCAAACCGGCTGGCGGGCGGCTTCAGGCGGCAACCACTTTGAGGCCTATGTTTGTTTTGGCACCGCGCTGATGTTTGCCGGGCAGGTGTTCGTCAATATGGGCGCTAGTTCAGGTCTGTTACCCACCAAAGGACTGACGCTGCCCTTCGTCAGCTACGGCGGTTCGAGCCTGATCATGAACTGTGTCCTGCTCGGCATTGTATTGCGCATCGCCCAGCAGCTGAGAGGCGATTCAACCAGCACCGTCGCGTCGTCCCGAAAGGTGGCGACATGAATCGTTTCGCCGATCGTGCCGGTCGCGCCCTGATCGCTGCAGGGGGCACGGGAGGCCATGTTTATCCTGCGTTGGCGGTGGCGGAATTGCTCACCGAGCAGGGCTGGTCCGTTGACTGGATCGGGACAGATCGTGGTATCGAGCAGCGCCTGGTACCGGCTGCTGGTTTGCCCCTTCATCACCTCAGCGTGTCGGGTTTGCGGGGTAAAAGTCTGTTGGCGCGAGTAAAGGGATCGATGCGTCTTGTCCTTGCGGTCTGCCAATCGCTATCGGTCATCTGGCGCGTCAAACCCGATGTGGTATTGGGTATGGGCGGTTACGCTGCCGGGCCTGCAGGATTAGCCGCTTGGCTCACCCGAAAACCGCTGGTGATTCACGAACAAAACGCAGTCGCGGGTACCACGAATCGCTGGCTGGCGCCGATGGCAAAACGTGTGCTGTGTGGTTTGCCCGGGGGCTTTGCGGCGGACAAGCAAGCAGAGGTGGTCGGCAATCCGGTCAGAGCGACGCTACAGCCGGTTGATCGCGAAGCGTTGAACCAGCTTTCTGACTTTTCTGATAAGCGGCCTCTGAGAGTATTGGCTCTGGGAGGTAGTCTTGGCGCTGCACCGCTGAATCAGTTGCTCCCGGCTGTATTCCATCTTCTGGTAGAGCAGGGCCTGGGTCAGTCGGTAGCGCTGTGGCAGCAATGCGGTGAGCGCAACCGGACAGACGCCGACGCAG
>NYTG01000082.1 GCA_002683395.1 Halieaceae bacterium
CCCCAGTTTTGCAGCAAATCTGTCAATAACCTAGGCGAGACGAGTCTGCTGGCATGACCCCGACCTTTCGACCCACTCTTTCACTTCCCCTGGCACTACTGCTGCTGGGATTAAACCTACTGGGTTGCAGCGACACAGCGGATCCGGGAGCGTCGAGATTCGGGGGGCAAAGCTCTGCAGTTGCGGTCATGACCGAGCCCGCGCAGCTCTCAGATCTCAGTGAGACGCTGACCTCCGTCGGCACCGCGCGGGCGTTGAAGAGTGTCTCAATCTATGCCGAGACCTCGGGCCGGGTCACTGCAGTAGCCATTGATGCCGACAGCAGCATGCTGGGTGGCGATGTGCTGCTGCAACTCGATGACCGCGACGAGACCCTCGCCGCAGAATTAGCGAGTGTGAAATTGGCTGATGCTGAGCGGCTCGTTAAACGCTACACCACGGTGAACGCTCGAGATGCGAATATTCCTGAGAGCCAGCTCGACGATGCCCGTGCAGCGGTAGACAGTGCCCGTATCGCGTTAGAGCAAGCCCGGGTCGATCTCGATCGACGCCGCCTCACGGCGCCCTTTGCGGGCAGGGTGGGCATTACCGAGATCGATGTGGGTGACCGCATCGATACCAACACCCTGATAACGACCATCGATGATCGCAAGGTGCTGTTGATCAATTTCTCTGTGCCAGAGGTCTATGTCGACCGCGTCACACGCGGCACGCCCGTCAACGTGCGTCTTTGGGACGCCGCCGACGAACCCGTCTCAGGGGAAATCGTCGCCTTGGATTCACGTATCGACATCAATTCCCGAGCGTTTATCGCCCGCGCAGCCATTGATAACGAGGCAGACCGCTTTCGGCCGGGCATGGCGTTTGAGGTCAGTCTCAATGCATCCCGTGGTGTTTTCCTGTCGGTGGCCGACGTCGCCGTGCAATGGGGAGCGGATGGCGCCTATGTTTGGGTGGCCGAAGAGGGTCGTGCGTCGCGCCGCGAGGTCCGCCTGGTGAAGCGACTGGCGGGTGCAATCCTGATTGAAGGCGACTTGACCGAGGGTGACGCCGTGGTAATTGAAGGCGTTCAGTCGGTCCGCGCGGGCGTGCTGCTCAAGCAGCTCAATGCTGATGAATTTGATGCCATGACCAATGGCTGACGCGAGCGGAAAAATAAAACAGGGATTACCCGAGCTGGGTGTCCGACGGCCGTGGCTCGTACTGGTGCTGAACCTCCTGATTGCCATTAGCGGCATCGCCGCATTGCTGGCGATTGAAGTCAGAGAACTCCCCGACGTCGATCGGCCGGTGGTGTCGGTCAATGCCTTCCTGCCGGGGGCGTCACCAGAAACGATGGACTCCGAGGTCACACGCTTACTCGAGGGTGCCGCTGCCCGGGTATCGGGCGTACTTAATATCAACTCGTCGAGCGAAGAGAATAATACCCGTATCTGGATCGAGTTCCGTTCCGATATCGAGACCGATCAGGCAGCAAGCGATGTGCGCGAAGCCATTAGCCGGATCGAACGGGACCTGCCTGACGCGCTGGAGCAACTGTCCGTCTTCAAGGCCGATGAGCGAGCCGAGGAAATAATCCGAATCGCAGTCCGATCAACGCTTTACTCCGATGAGGAACTGAACCGCGTTATTGAGCAAGATATCGTGCCGCGTTTTATTTCGCTTCCGGGTGTGGCCGACGCCCCGCTATTCGGTTCACGCCAGCGAGTGTTGCGGATTATCCTCGACCCATTGCGATTGACCAGCTACGGCCTGACCGTTGCAGACGTCAGTGCGGTACTCCGGGCTGCTCCGCTCGATGTGCCCGCGGGCAGTTTTCGTGCAGGAGATCAGCAGCTGCTGGTCCGGGCTGATGCGGCGGTGACCAAGGAAGACGATATTGCATCGCTGATTATTCGGGATGAAATCCGCATCGGCCAGGTCGCCAAAGTCGCCTTTACCCCCGAGGACTCGACCAGCTTTGTGCGATTAAATGGGGAACGGGTGGTCGGCATCAGCGTGGTGCGCCAAGCCGGCTCCAATACCATCCGCATCGCAGAGGGTGTTCGGGCGGCGGTCTCAGACCTCAATGTCAGAATGGAAGGAATCGACCTCGAGATCATTTCTGACGATGCAATTTTTATCCAAGGCTCGGTCAAAGAAGTGGTCACCACATTGCTGATTTCGATTCTGGTCGTGATTGGCACCATTCGCCTCTTTACGGGGTCGATGCGACTGACCTTGGTCCCTGCTATCGCGATACCCATCTCGTTACTCGGCACATTAGCGGCCAGCTGGGCGCTCGGCTTTTCGATCAACATTTTGACGCTGCTGGCTCTGGTGCTGGCAGCGGGGCTTATTGTTGATGACGCGATTGTCGTGCTCGAGAGTGTGCAGACTAAACGCGCCGAAGGTACGGGACCCAGCGCAGCGGCCGTAGTCGGCACCCGCCGCGTCTTTTTTGCCGTGATCGCGACCACCGCAGTGCTCGTGGCGGTGTTCGTGCCGATCGCTTTTCTGCCCGGCACGGCAGGCCGGCTTTTTCAGGAGTTTGGTTTGGTGCTGGCGGTCGCGGTGGTCATCTCCTCTTTCGTGGCACTGAGTCTGGTTCCTGCGGTAATGGCCCGCCTTCCTGCCACCCACCCGCGCCAACGTCGGGTCAGTGACTGGGGAAATCGACTGGCTGATTATTATCGCCGGTCCCTCGCTACGTTACTCAATGTCCCGCGCAGGACGTTTTTACTCTGTGTGCTTGCCGCAGCGAGTGCTGCCAGTCTTTACACGCAACTGGATCAGGAACTCCTGCCCACCGAGGACCGGGGAAAGATCTATGTGTTCGCGAAAGGACCCGACGGGGTGGGCCTTAATTACACCGAGCGACAGGCGGATCGCATGGAAAATATCCTCATGCCGCTGCTGGATCAGGGCGAAATTACAGCCTTGTTTTCTGTGGTGGGCAGATGGGACCCCAATATTGTTTTCATGGTCGCAAAGCTCGCTGACTGGGACGAGCGCGATCGCAATCAGCAAGAAATTGCCGCCGATCTGAAACCCCTCTTTGCGGAGCTACCGGGCGTAACGACGCGGATCTTCAGTGCTAATTCACTCAATCTGCGTGGCGCCTCGAGTGGCGGGTTGAGCGTTGCACTGCTGGGCACCAATTATGACGATCTCTATGATGCAGCGCGGAACTATGCCGACCAGATACGCGCGCGCCTGACCTCGGTGAGCCGGCCTCGCATTGGCTACGACCCCTCACAGCCACAGCTTTCTGTGGAAATTGATCGTGAGCGGGCCTCCGACCTGAATATTCCACTAGAGGATGTCGCTCAAACCCTGCGCGTCATGGTCGATGGATCGCGGATCGTTGATCTCAACGTGGACGACCAAACCATTCCCATTATTTTGGAGGCCGGCTCGGACAAAATTCGCGACCCCAGTGATCTGATTAATCTCTACGTGCGCGCACGATCGGGCGCATTGGTGCCGCTCTCGAGCATCGTGCGTCTTGACGAGCGAGGTGTCGCAGGACAGCTCGATCGACGCGAGCAACGGCGCGCGATCGAAATTGATGTCGAGATCCAGCCGGGTGTTGCCATGCAAGCCGCGGTCGATGACCTGTTTGATCTCGCAGACGAGATACTCCCTGACAGCGTGACGCTAATCACCCGAGGAGAGGCCGCTGCTCTGGCTGAGACCAATCGAGAAACACTCATCACCTACGGCTTCGCGCTACTCATCGTATTTTTGGTACTCATCGCGCAATTTGAGGGCGTCACTTCGGCGCTGGTGATCATGGCCATCGTGCCTTTCGGGCTGGCGGCCGCCATCTGCGCGCTTTTTCTCACAGGAACCTCTCTCAACATTTATTCTCAGGTCGGCCTGGTAATGCTCATTGGCCTGATTGCGAAAAACGGTATTTTGCTGGTCGAGTTTGCCGACCAACTTCGGGATAAAGGCTACGGTGTTAGAGAGGCCATAGAAGAAGCAGCGAGAATCCGGTTACGCCCGATCGTGATGACGCTGGTCTCCACCATACTGGGCGCCCTGCCACTGATACTCGCGTCTGGCCCGGGCTCCGAAGCCCGCTCGGCGGTCGGCTGGGTGGTTTTTGGCGGTATGGGTCTGGCCACCGCCTTCACGCTGTACCTGACGCCAGTCGTCTACCTAGGTATTGCGCGCTTTGCCAAAGCCCGCTCGGCCGCAGGGCAACAGATGTACGACGAGCTCGCCCAAGAGCGTTTGCACGAAGACGGCTGAGTGAGTCAGAAGGTGACTGAGCGCAGTGTGCCCTATAACAAATCGAAGTCGTAGTTCACAATAATTCGAAAATCGAATAGGTCATCTGTGCCCGGGTAGGCGTCATCATAATGAACCCAAGCGCCTCGGAACCGGACCCACACTTTTTCGGACCAGCCTTCGTTGAGTCGCCAGTCGACTGTCAGGTCAAATTCCGTGTTGTCTGCACTCGCAATCGGTCCGCTATCGGGGGTGTTACCCCACACCACATTGGCAAAGAAACTCAGCTCTCCGGGGCCTACTTGGCCCAAGTCACGGGAGTAGCCCACGCTAAAGGCATCTTCGCCGGCTCTATCGAAGTCATTGATGATGACCGACAAATAGTTGGCGGGGTTGCCATAGGGCTTTTGAATATCACCTCCATCGTCCGTTCGACTCGCGCCAACACGAAACTTGTTGGCGCCCGAGACAAACTCCAGTCGCGTCGAAATGAGATGCGTTCGAAAGTCGCCGATGAGCTCATCACCGATGCTGCTCTGGCCGGTGTAAGAGATATCACCCCACAGGCTAGTCGCGTCCGTGAACTTCAGCCGCTTTTCCAGTTTGGCAAAAGTGGTATGGAATAAATCGGGCGTGCGCTGATGGATAACACCCACAACGGATTGGTCAGGCACTCGAAACCGCACGCCCCAAAAAGTCAAACCTTTGTCGGTATCGTCAGCGCCAGCGGCGACCGACATGGGGGTGAATGCGTCGCTGTCTTTGTATTTGATCGAGTCGACATAACCCGCCATGTAAGCTAAGCCGTCACCGGGTTTATTACCCACGGTAACCGCGTTGAAAGTATTCGGGATCATTCGCAGGTCATGCTTTCCCATGTAGGGCAAGTCGATGGACTGGCGGCCGATATGCACACCATGATCGCCTCCCAGTCGCACCGTCGCGTAGGCCTCACTGAAGACAGAAAAGCTCTCCGGTCCGGGTTTAAAAAGCTGTGTTCCGTCTTTATCAGATGGCCCGTACAGTTTTTGCGATGTAGAGACGGTGGCACCAAATCGAACGCGGTCTTTCCACCATCCAGATCGAAACTCAAGCCCCCCACCGAGGGCCCATCCCGCTCGGGTGTTAGCCACATCGTAGTCCCGATGCAAGTAGTAGGTTCGCGGCTTCAGCACCAGTTCAGCGCCATCAAGCAGCCACTGTGATCGCTCCGATGCTGATTCCGTGCCGACTGGCTCCAGAATGGCGTGCTGATTGGGTTCGTCGTCCTCTTCCCTCAGTTCTGCGGACTCCGTTTGCGCCCAAGCCATGCCTGGCATCGCAAGGCAAAAGAGCGCGCTACCCAGCCATCCAAGCCAAACTCGACGCATTTCGCATGAAGCAACCGCCCTTGCACCAATAACCTCTGGGTGAGCAGTCATTCGTGTGGGCAAGCCATCAGTGGGAGCAGACCGATCATCGACATAACCAAGATAAAACCTCCTTCTTACCGCTTACCGCTGACAAAGCCGCGGCGCCTCATAAGGCAAATCCATCAGCTCAAAATAATTCTGACCCAAAGCGATATTGCGAAACGACTCATCGTTGAGTACGCGCAGTGCGCGACTCGTTACTTCTAACTCGCGAGCGTAGTCTTCCCAGGTTTTGGACGCTGCCGCGACAAAATCCGAGCCCGGAAGAATACGAGTGGAGTACTGGTTAAAGAACGGAATGAAGACCTCCCCCCAACGATGGTAAGCGTTGTAGATCACGTCCCAGGAAATATCGAGATAAAGATTGGGATATTGATCCAAACGCTCACTCATTAAGCGCACATGCTCGCGCGCATCCATGGTGGTCAGCTCCTTGGACAGACCCATGTGTGCCCAAACGATTTTATTATCGGGATAACTCGCGAGCGCATGATCCATCAGATGCAGGAACTTGGTCGGCTCAGCATCATTGCCAAGATCAGAGTGAATCGTGACCGGCACGCCTCGCTCACGGAAAATCCTCATGAAGTCGGCCCAGCCAACGATGCTCTCTATCGAAGCAGGCTCAGCATTATTGCCCAGAAGCGCCTGCTTCATCATGTTCAGCTCGCCAGACCACGTAAACATGCCCGGAAACTCGGCGTCATAAAGGGCTATCTTCTCCGCTGCGTGCTCCGCATGCGCCAGATCGATGAAGGTCATAGATAGCGTGATATGGATTTTATCAGGGTCGTGCGCCGCCTTTTCCAATCCGTTTACAAAGTCGTTTTTGATGCTCGGAATCGCCGAGACACCGGGGCAGTCGAGATAGTAGGAACAGTTAGCATCCAGCTCCAGCACTTGTCCGATACCAAAGTAATTCACAAATCTGACGCCAAGCCGGTCGAATGTTTGCCAGAGGTGTTGCGCGTCCATCGCCGGCCCTCCAAAGGGCTTGGGATGGAAGTGCGAGTCCACCACAGCGGTATAGGGCTGTGTGGCGCGGTCAAAACAATAGTCAGGTGTTTCACCCGGCCTAAAATTGGCCAGAGTATGGTCTGGTGAAGGCAGCTTACGCCAGTTGAGCTCACTCGCAGGCACGAGGCCCTGTGGCTGCCCAGAGGCAACGTCGGGAGAGGCCGCCTCTGGCGTGCCCACACAGCCCGCCATTACTATCAGGATCGCTACAAGGAGCATCAACTTCGGACCAAAAACAAAATGCTGCTTTCTAACCACCAACATACGGTATTCCTTGAGTCGACGGTAATAATAAGCCGCACTATACAACCCATGACTCGCCGGTTGAGCATCCAGCAATTACAAAAAAGACGCCGAGTCTATCGATTGAGTTGGCGTCTAAAGCCGCCCTGCAACGCAAGCAGAACAGCGCCCAATATTAGCCAAGAAGTTGGAACAGTAGGCACCGGCAATGCATGTTGGTCGGCACCAAAGACAGAGCTATCGCAGGCATCGCCGGTTCCGTCTGAGTCGGTATCTAGCTGGTCGGCATTAGCAATGAGCGGGCAATTATCGGAGCCATCGTTATCACCATCATCGTCATCGTCGCTATCACAGGCATCGCCCGTGCCGTCTGAGTCGGTATCCAGCTGATCTGCGTTAGCAATTAACGGACAGTTGTCGGGGCCATCATCGGTGCCATCACCGTCTGAATCGGCGTTGGTGATCGTGAAAGTGCGTGACACCGAGATCGCTGGGTAATAGTCGCCATTACCCGCCTGACTCACCGACACCATGCAAGTCCCCGTCGCGACGGGCGTCATGGTCGCTCCGGCCATGCTACAGACGCCGGGCGTAGTCGAGGCAAAGGTGACCGCTAGGCCTGAGTTAGAGGAGGCAACCAGATTGGTATTGCCATCCTGCACTTTTTGATCAGCGGGCTGATTAAAGGCGATGGTTTGTAAGACCTTGCAGGCAAGCACCACATCACCGTTTTGCACGTCTAACTCGCTGCCAACGTAGGTGCGGGCCTGTGTCAATGTGTGCTCTAGCACGACGGTGCCGCCGGCTCCCAGCACGGCATTATCGAAGTCAGTAGTACTGGCAGGTGTGCCCGAGGCTGCAGAGGAGCCGATCAACAATCTGGCTGTGTCTGGCGGATTGGTTGGATTAGTCCAGGTAGCCCGAATCGTCTCCCCAGCGCTCCAGACATATCGAGCATTATTGATCTGTTGGTAGTAAACGTCACTTTTATTGGTAAAAGCGGCGCCATCGATGTCTTGACATCCAGTGCTACGGACCGCCCAGCCGTCAGTCGCCCAACAAGATGCCAGAAAACCGACTACCGCTGATCGAAAACAAGTCACTTCTTGTTTGAACCCCTAATTAAAACTGCACTCTCTCCCCCGTCGTTTCTGGCGAGGGACGACCTAAAAATAGCGATGGCTTCACGGGTACCATGTTCTTTGCAGCGTTTAGGCAATTGGTAATTTTAGGCGGGGAAGATCTTGCATGAAAAACGTCGACTTTTTTCCATCAAAAGGTGACAGATTGGATTACGACGTTTCATGTGCAGCAGACAGCATTGCATTCACACCATCTGCGTGCGAAAGCTGACAGCACCCCTCGATCAACTTGACCCAGCAGGGCAATTCCCCGATGGTCGGGACTCACCGTTGTAAACACTGAACAAGGCGCATTGCTATGGAGCTTCTCGAAGGCACACTCAAGCTTGATACCTTCCTCACCGTGACGCTTGGCATCGTGGTGCTCTTCATCGGTAAGCAGCTTAATCAAGTGGTGCCCGCTTTTCGCGAGTTCAGCATCCCCGAGCCTGTGACCGGCGGATTGCTGGTGTGCATTCTGTTCACGCTCATTTATGCGGTCACCGGTGTCGGTGTGGAGTTCAACCTTGGGGCGCGCGACGTGCTGTTGGTGTATTTCTTCACCACCATCGGCATCAATGCCAGCTTTAGCGATCTGTTGAGCGGCGGTAAGCCGCTACTCATTCTGCTAGCCGCCACCGTCATTTTCATGATTTTGCAGAATTTCACGGGCATTGGTGTGGCCTCAGCATTAGGCCTCGAGCCTGCAGTAGGCCTCTTGGGCGGCACTGTGTCACTGATTGGCGGTCACGGCACCTCGATCGCCTGGGCACCTGTCTTCGCGGATAAATATGGCATCAGTGGCGCCGCCGAAATCGGTATTGCCTGCGCCACGTTTGGGCTGGTGCTGGCGAGCCTCATGGGCGGCCCCATCGCTAAATTCCTGATCAACCGTCACAATCTGACGCCTGAAGCAGAAGAAACGCTCGATATTGGCGTCAAGCAGGAAGACCGCGGCATGGATATCCATTACATGGATGTGCTCGACGCCATCCTGTCGATTCATATTTGCGTGATCATCGGCGTGCTGTTCGACGAAGCGCTGGACAGTGCGGGGGTTCAGCTTCCCCTGTTTGTCAGCTGCCTGTTTGCCGGGATCCTGATGAGCAACCTGCGCCCGAAAGCACTACCGCGCGTCACCGGCACTTCATGGCCCTCGCGGACCCCCGCGATCGCACTAATCGCCGACGTATCACTCGGCACCTTCCTCGCCATGTCGCTGATGAGCATGAAGCTGTGGGAGCTTGCCAGTCTCGCCGGACCTTTGGTGTTGATCCTAGGCGCTCAAGTGTTGGTGGCAGCCACCTTCATTGTCTTTGTGGTATTTCGGCTTATGGGCAAAAACTATGAGGCCGCGGTTGTCTCTGCCGGCTTTGGTGGGTTCTCGATGGGCGCCACCCCCACGGCCATGGCCAACATGTCTGCCGTGACCAAGCGTTACGGGGCCTGCCACCAGGCCTTCATTATCGTGCCGTTGGTCGGCGCTTTCTTTATTGATATCGCCAACGTGATCATCATCCAGCAGCTACTTGCCTGGATCGGTTAAGCCGTCGCACGTTTGATCAGAAACCGCGCGGAAACAACGTAGACAATGCAGCGCAGCAAGTGGCAGCGCGCGCTGATCATCCTGTCATTGATTCTGGCCGGGGAGGCGATCTTTACCCTCCCCTATCACGTCACCCGTTTTTTTCGTCCCACCTTTTTAGAAGTCTTCGATCTCAGTGCCACTGAGCTCGGCGTCGCACAAAGCGCTTATGGCTTCATTGCCATGGCCGCTTACTTTTTTGGCGGCCCGCTGGCGGACCGATTCGAGCCCCGCAAACTGCTCGCGGGCTCGCTATGGGCCACATCATTGGGCGGCCTTTACCTCGCGACCTTTCCAGACGTGACTGGTGTAACGCTGATCTGGGGATTCTTTGGTCTGACCAACATCCTGCTGTTCTGGGCAGCACTGATCAAAGTGACGCGCGCCTGGGGCGGAGAGCGGCAGCAGGGCCTCGCCTACGGATTGCTCGACGGTGGTAGAGGCTTACTCGCAGCAATACTCGCCTCAGCGGGTGTCTTCGCCTTTTCAGTCGCTTTTCCATTGGGGTACGACGCGGCCACTCTCGATCAGAAAGCTGCAGTGTTGCGAGAGGTCATCTACGGCTACACCGGTGTAACGGCGGCGGTTGGCGTACTCGTATGGTTCACACTGCGTGGCTTGGACGATCAGCAGGCCGGCGCACAGCGCCTCACCCTGTCCGAATTCGTCGCTCAGATAAAAAGTGTCATCCAGCTCAAGGTTGTCTGGCTTCAGGCAACCGTTCTGGTGTGCGCTTACACCAGCTATAAAGCGTTTGATCAGTACGCGCTGTTTGCCGTGCGGGGGCACGGCATCGACGAGATTGATGCAGCCCAGATTGTGGCAGCAGGCGCCTGGACTCGCCCAATCGCCGCATTGGCACTGGGCCTATTGGGCGATCGCTTCGGTATCTCGCGGATGGCTACGGTCTGTTTTGTGTTGCTGATTATTAGCCACTCGCTGTTTGCTTTCACCGGCAATGCGCTGGGAACCTTGTCCATGATTATGCTCAATACTCTGGTCACTGGCATCGCGATCTTTGGCCTTAGAGGCCTCTACTTCGGGTTACTGGAGGAAGGCCAGATACCGCTTGCCATCACCGGCACGGCAGTGGGCTTGGTGTCGGTGATCGGCTATACCCCCGACGTCTTCATCGCCGCGGTAGCCGGCTATCTGATTGACCAGAGCCCGGGCCTCTCGGGGTTCCAACATCTCTTCACGCTGCTGCTGGGTTTTTCGGTCATTGGCGCAGTGGCAGCCATACTGTTCGATCGTCATGCCGCTGCGAACGCCGCCGCAGCGGGCCGCTAACCCGCGACAAAACATGACGCCGTCGTACCTGCAAACACATTAGAAGCGCTCTACTGCGGTACATGATGTACCGATTGCTGTAATAATCGGGAAAAGAAAATGAAGGGGACGGCATGAGGAGCAGTTTACTCAGTTGGGCGAAAAGCCTGTGCCTCGCTTCTGTGGTGCTATGGATCCCCGCAGCTTATTCAGACAATGAGCTTCAAATCACTTTTCCTCAGGTCTTTCTCGAGGGCATCGCCTACGACCTGAAGGCAACCTCCCCTTTCCCGAGCACAGAACCATCCCGGCAGCGCGCACCCGCGCTTCGGATCAATGACACCGTGTATCGCGGACAAGCGATCGATGGCCAGTGGCTCTTTGCCGACGTGACGGTAAGTGGTACCGATACCGCTCAGGCGAGCCTCGAAATGACCGGCCAGATTATTCAGTCAGAACAGGTGCCCGTGATC
>NYTG01000083.1 GCA_002683395.1 Halieaceae bacterium
CATTTGGGTCAAGTGGCACCCCCAAGGTCGGCCCGGCGCGTAGCCGAGATTCTTAGCCACGCAGTCGAATATTGGGCAGTGGGAAAATAATCAACACCTCTACCTAGATGTGTTACTTTTTAACTCGCACGCCGAGAGATCCCCGGTAACATTTCGTCTCGCGATACAGGTGTAGGGCTTCATGCGAATACAGTTGGTCGAAAAAGATCCGAAGTTGCTGGAAAAGCTAACTCGGAGACTCGAGGAAGCGGGCGTGAATGTGACCGCCACTGCGCCTCGAAGTGAAGAAGAGCTCGCCCACTGGCAGCCAGAGGGCAATCTGATCGTGGCCGGCCAGCACCCGTTATTTGCAGATCTGAAAGTGCTCGCCCGGAGCGCCTGGCCCACGCCACTGATCGCGCTGCTACCCACACTCGACCCTCACGACATCGTGGAAGCGGCGCGATCCGGCGCCATGGATGTATTCGACCGATCTGCTGGCATCAACCAAATTGCGGATTGGGTCACCTATTGGTGCAAACAGCACGAGGCATCGCAATCGACCCGTCGCCTTAGTGATCACTTTTATAGTGACACCTGCTCTTTCATGAAGACGCTTCAGAGCAACATCGAACGTGTGGCGCTGACCGACTCGACAGTATTGATTGTCGGCGAGACAGGGACTGGCAAAGAGCTAGCGGCCAGGCAAGTCCACCGGATCAGCCCACGGCGAGAGCAACCCATCATCACCGTGAACTGCGCCGCTATTCCCGAAACACTCATTGAATCGGAGTTGTTCGGCTACGAGAAAGGCGCGTTCACGGGCGCAACAAATAACCGTGTCGGGCTCATCGAAGCAGCGAGCGGGGGCACCCTCTTCTTGGACGAAATCGGCGAGCTGCCTCTTGCCGCGCAAGCCCGCCTGTTGCGCTTCATGCAGGAGGGTGAAATCCGCAGAATCGGCTCAGTAACGAGCAAAAAAGTAGACGTCCGCCTGGTCTGCGCGACCCATCGTAATCTCGCAGCGCTTTCGGAACACAATGAATTCCGCAGGGATCTTTTTTACCGAATCGACGTACTGAGACTGGACATTCCCCCCTTGCGCGAGCGCGAAGGCGATATCACCGCAATGGCCAACTGGTTCATCGAGCAACAGTCACACAAGCTGGGTGTTCCTGCGAAACCCCTCTCGAAAAGCAGCCTGCAAATCTTAGAAGCTCATCATTGGCCTGGCAACGTTCGCGAGTTACAGAACGTGATCGAACGGGCGCTGGTCATGTCGCCGGGTGCGACTCTGGATATTGCGCTGTCAGCTGGCGCAATGTCCGATCATACCGAGCATGAGGAAGCCAGCGCCTCAACCACCAGGTTAGCCGCTGATGACAGCTCGCAAGAGCTGTCGCTGGAAGATTATTTCCAGCGTTTTGTGTTGCAGCATCAGGACGCTATGAACGAAACGGAGCTCGCACAAAAACTAGGCATCAGCCGTAAATGCCTCTGGGAGCGCCGACAGCGATTCGGCATCCCGCGCGAGAAACAAAAATCTGCGTGACCGTTCCCTTTGTGGTGAACATTTGTAACACTGAGGTGCAAATCTGTAACACCCACATTCTTCAAGGCCGCCGAAATACGGTCAAAATCTGGACAACACAATGTTTTTAATGGTTTTTTCGTATGTGGCACGTGCCCTGCGGTTACTTACGCAGAGCCTAAATAATAATAACTGGCCCAATAAAAACAACGATGTCATAACGGACCTGGGTGGGGAAGGCAACTTCCCCATGTTTCGTTTTGGGCCGACGCTTTCCCTCCCTTCAACACTTTTCCTCCCTGCAACACTTTCTCTACCTTTAGCAGTAGTCGCTCCCATTGGCTTTTCCTCGTCTGCCTGCGCGTATCGAGGGGCAACCGACTTTTGACTGCCAAGAACCCAAAACCGCTGGCATTTCAGTCCTCGGATTTTTCTCGCGGCGCATTAATGGTGGTGGCGCAACTGCAAGAACAAGGTTTTGACGCATTTGTGGTCGGCGGTGCGGTACGGGATCTGCTTCTGGGGGCGCGCCCGAAAGACTTCGACGTCGCCACCAATGCCACCCCAGAACAGATCAAACAATGCTTTCGCAATGCGCGCATTATCGGTCGGCGATTCCAGATTGTGCATGTCCGTTCAGCCGGCGAGATCATCGAGGTCACCACTTTCCGCCGGGGACACGACGTATCTCATACCGGACAGGAAGCTCGATCGGACTCGTCCGGGCGTCTACTTCGGGATAACGTCTACGGCACGCTCGAAGAAGATGCTCGGCGGCGCGACCTTACGATCAACGCTCTCTACTACGACACGCAGTCCAATACGCTAATAGATCAACTTGGCGGCTGCGCAGACGTGGACAGTCGAATCATCCGGATTATTGGTGATCCCGTGGAGCGCTACACGGAAGACCCGGTTCGGATGCTGAGGGTCCTGAGGTTTGCTGCCCGCCTGCAATTTGAACTGGAATCCGAGACCGAGGCAGGGATATCCAAGACGTTGGCACTACTGGAGGACATTCCGTCTGCCCGACTGTTCGACGAATGGCTGAAGTTGTTCATGAATGGTTGCTCGGCGCCGACCTTCAAATTGCTCAGCTCATATCAATTGCTGGTCCGCCTGATGGGTGGGGGTGTCAATGACGCCTTGAATCCCGAGCCTGCCCAAAACCTGCAGCTTCTTGCGCTCAGCAACACGGATCAGCGAGTGGCTGATCAACGTCCTGTCACGCCAGCCTTTCTGCTCGCAGCGCTTTACTGGCCTGCCGCGGAGCGGCGCGCCGCGACACTCCTGACAGACGGAGAATCTCCGATTCAGGCGATGCATGCCGCTGGGCAACAGATTGTCCACGAGGCATGCCAGCATCTCGCCATTCCCAAACGTTTCTCTCTCGCGATGCGCGACATTTGGGATTTGCAGCCACGCCTTGAGCGCATGCAGCCGAAGAAAATCAAAGATCTGCTCGCACACCGGTGGTTCCGAGCGGCATTCGACCTGCGCTTGCTTCGGGAAGAAACCGGTTCGCTTGGCGGCGACTGCAGTGCGTTCTGGACTACCCAGCAAAAACAGCATCCAGAGCTCGTAGGCATCAATCGAGGTCGTCAGGATGAAGGCGCCAAACGACGACCAAAGCCGCGCCGCAGGAATCGTAATCCGTGAGTGAAATAGCGGTGGCCCTGGGGTCCAACATCGACGAGCCGCTCCAGCAGCTCTCCAGCGCCTATCAGCACTTAGTCCGCCACCCGGATATCACTCCCGTAGCCGCTTCACGGGTCTATCTGTCGCCACCCCATGGACCTCAGGACCAACCCGACTTTCATAACGCGGTTATTTCCCTGCGGTCATCTCTGCCACCTGAGGCACTCCTTGCAGTGCTCCTGAGCACCGAGTGCGCGATGGGCCGACAGCGCAAACGACACTGGGGCGAGCGTTGTATCGATCTGGATTTGATCGCCTATGGCGAGGTGCAGCTGTCCACCACAACACTGGTGCTACCGCACCCAAGGGCGCACGAGCGCAGATTTGTGCTGGACCCCCTAATCGAGGTGCTCGGTAGCGAATATATATTGCCGGGTAGGGGATCACTGCGATCGCTGCAACCGCGATGCGCGGAACAAGCGATTCGCGTATTGTGTGAGTTCCCGAGATGATGACTGCCTCAGGAGAGATTGCGTTGCCCGAGCAAAACGCCTTATCCGGCCTCTCTTTGCGAGGACGCACTCTACCGACCTACATCGCGATTGAAGGACCCATTGGCGTTGGAAAAACCACGCTAGCCCGTCGCATTGCCGCTACCTTTGACTACGACCTGCTGCTTGAAGAGGCCGAGGTGAACCCCTTCCTCGAACGCTTCTATCAGGATCGGCAACAGACCGCGCTCGCGACCCAGCTGTTTTTCCTATTTCAGCGCGTCCAGAAAATCACCGAACTCAAGCAGCGTGATATGTTTGATCAAGCTCGCGTCGCTGACTTTGTCCTCGAGAAAGACCCGCTTTTCGCTAGAGTGAATCTGGATTTGGACGAATACGCGCTCTATCAGAAAGTTTTCGAAAAGATGCGCATCGATGCGCCTGTGCCGGACCTGGTGATTTATCTGCAGGCCAGCTCGGATCGGCTACTCGAGCGCATTGAACGCCGCGGCATCGATGCCGAGCGAGGGATTAATCGAGACTATCTGGAGCAACTCAACGAGGTGTACAGCGAGTTCTTTCTCCACTACGATTCGGCGCCTCTGCTCATCGTCAATGCCAATGAGATTGACCTTGCACAGGGTGATAGGGATTATGAGCAGCTTGTTGACTACATGCTGAACATTAAAAATGGCCGACACTACTTTAACCCCACTTTTTTTAGCTGAAAACCAGCTCCTAATAAGCGGTAGGGAGTCGACACAATGACAAAGCGCGTCACCATTAGCACCTTGGACAATATGAAGGCCTCTGGCGACAAGTTCGTGATGATTACGGCCTATGATGCGACTTTCGCGAAGCTTGCGAGCGAAGCGGGCGCTGACACAATTTTGGTAGGCGACTCGCTCGGCATGGTACTGCAGGGCCACGAGACAACCATCCCAGTGTCGCTGGATGCCATGGCCTACCACACGGAGTGCGTGGCCAGGGCTAGACCCCACTCATTGATCGTCTCCGACTTACCTTTCATGAGCTTCTCCAATGCGGACGACACGCTGCATGCCAGCACCCGTTTGATGCAGGCGGGCGCACAAATGGTCAAGTTGGAAGGGGGCACTTGGCTTAGCGACAGCATTCATCGACTGGTCGAGCGCGGCGTCCCTGTCTGTGCGCATTTGGGGCTCACGCCACAGTCGGTCAACGTTTTTGGGGGTTACCGGGTGCAAGGACGGACGCCCAAAGAAGCGAAGTCCATTCTTGCCGATGCCGTGGAAATACAAGACGCCGGAGCCAGTCTGCTGGTGCTCGAATGTATTCCCGCCGAACTGGCTGCCGACATCTCATCAAAGCTCGACATTCCGGTCATCGGGATTGGAGCGGGTGGCGGTACCGACGCGCAGGTATTGGTCCTGCACGACATGCTGGGCATGACCGAAACGGCTCCCAAATTTGTTCAGAATTTTATGGAGGGCGCGCCCTCGATTCAGGCGGCGTTAAAAGCCTTCGTCGATGCCGTGAAGTCCGGCGATTATCCGAAGGAAGAACATACCTACTCCTAGGTACAGGCAATGATTGTCGCTTCAACCCCCTCAGCCCTTAAAGAGCACCTCGCAGCACTGCGAACGCGAAGCGTCGCTGTCTCCTTTGTTCCCACCATGGGAAATCTGCATGCCGGTCATCTGGCTCTGATGCAGCAGGCCCGTCAGTCTGCGGAGGTTGTGGTCGCCTCTATTTTTGTGAACCCGATGCAGTTTGCCGAGAATGAAGACCTGGCCACCTATCCCCGCACGATGGACGCGGATCTTGCGGCCCTGCGCGAGGCCGGCGTAGATATGGTATTCACGCCCAATGTGGAAGACATTTACCCTGGAGGCAGCGCGCTCCATACCGCTATCCATGTGCCCGTTTTGGGCGACTCACTCTGCGGCAGGGATCGCCCCGGACACTTTGACGGCGTCTGCACCGTGGTGTGCAAACTATTTCAGATAGTGGAACCTGATATCGCTGTTTTTGGTGAAAAAGATCTGCAGCAGCTGCTAATAATCAAACAAATGGTGAGAGATTTGGGTTTGCCTGTAGAGGTGCAACACGGCCCTACCCAGCGTGCTGAAGACGGCCTCGCGCTGAGCTCTCGTAACCAGTATCTGTCTGATGCTGAACGCGCACTGGCACCCTTACTTTGGCAAACCCTGCAGGATTGTGCTCAGGCACTCAAAACACCCGCAATCAGCGAGGCCGAGCGTGTTCTAACACCGGCCCGAGACGCACTTCAGCGCGCCGGTTTTGCTGTCGATTATCTGGAACTGCGCACACTATCGGCTTTAGACCTGATCCATCAGGTGACAGAAGACTGTGCCGTGTTTGTCGCCGCACGCCTCGGCCGAACCCGCCTCATCGACAACATTCAGATTCTGGCCCCCTAACTCGATCGGGGGGACACCGGTATCCGAATGTCCTCAACCAGTTGCTGGACCGATTCGGGCGGCGGTGCCGTCAGTCGACTGACGAATAGGCTAACCGTGAAATTCACCAGCGCCCCCACCACACCGAAAGCATTCGGCTCGATGCCAAAGAACCAGTTCGGTGGTAAATCGCCGAGGAAGCCGGTTCCCGGAATGAACATGATGCCCTTGTGCTGGAAGACATAGGCTAGCGTCACACCAATGCCTGCAAGCATGCCCAAAATGGCACCCTCTCGAGTGACCCGCTTGGAGAAAATACCCAGCAATAGCGCTGGAAAAAGTGAGGCGGCCGCGAGCCCAAAGGCCAAGGCCACCGTACCCGCCGCAAAGCCGGGAGGATTCAGGCCGAGATAACCCGCACCCAGAACCGCCACGGCCATCGCGAGACGCGAGGCCATCAGCTCCTGACGCTCGGAGATATCGGGCATTAGCGTCCGCTTAAGTAGATCGTGCGAAATCGCCGATGAGATTGCCAACAAAAGTCCCGCTGCTGTCGAGAGTGCCGCCGCCAACCCCCCGGCTGCCACCAGCGCGATGACCCAGTTAGGTAAATTCGCGATCTCCGGGTTGGCCAGCACAAGAATGTCGTTATCCAGCTTCACTAGTTCGTTGGTTTCAGGATCAGCCGAGTACTGAATCAAACCATCGCCGTTTTTGTCGTCAATACCGAGCAGCCCGGTCTGCTCCCAGTTTTTAAACCAGGCCGGACGCTCCTCAATAGCCAGATGCTGGCCAGGTTCTGGCGCCAGGGTTTGCATAATATTGAGGCGCGCCATCGCTGCCACTGCCGGCGCCGTGGTGTAAAGAACGGCAATAAAGAGTAGCGCCCATCCTGCGGACGCTCTGGCAGCACGCACCGTCGGAACGGTAAAAAAGCGAATGATGACATGGGGCAATCCGGCTGTGCCAATCATCAGTGATGCTGTAAATGCGGCCATATTCAGCGTGCTGCCGCGAACCGAAGTGGTGTACTCCTGAAAGCCAAGATCCAGCAGGGTCTGATCAAGCTTTTGCAACAAATAGGTGCCGTCAGCGAGAGTAGAACCCAACCCCAGCTGCGGAATGGGCTGCCCTGTGAGCTGCAAACTAATAAAGATGGCCGGTACGGTGTAGGCGAAAATCAGCACACAGAACTGTGCAATCTGGGTATAAGTGATGCCTTTCATGCCTCCCAGCACGGCGTAAAAGAATACGATGAACATGCCTGAAAACAGACCGGTCTCGTAGTCCGTCTCGAGAAAGCGGGAGAACGCCACGCCAATGCCTTTCATCTGACCAATCACATAGGTGACCGAACAGATAATCAGACAAATCACGGCCACCACGCGCGCCGCATCCGAGTAGTAACGATCACCGATAAATTCGGGCACCGTGAACTTCCCGTACTTTCTCAGATAGGGCGCGATGAGCATCGCCAGAATCACATAGCCGCCCGTCCAACCCATGAGAAAAACAGAGCCACCGTAGCCGTTGTAAGAGAGGCCGATGAGTCCCGCCATGGAAATGAATGACGCCGCAGACATCCAGTCAGCGGCCGTCGCCATGCCGTTAGCAACAGGATGGATACCTTTCCCGGCGACGTAAAACTCTTGAGTCGTGCCAGCACGGGAACGGATAGCGATCAGGATATACAGCGCGAAGGAAGCACCCACGACCCAGTAAGTTGTCTCAGTCAGACTCATGCCTCGGGTTCCTCAAGGCCAAGGCGCTTTTCCAGTCGCGCCATCACGCTCGCGTAACTAAAAATCAATATGATGAAAGCATAGATCGCACCCTGCTGGGCAAACCAGAACCCCAACTTGAACCCGCCCAACCGGATCTGATTCAGCGGCTCCACCCACAACACGCCGCATCCCAAACTGACCACAAACCAGATACTGCCTAAAATCAGCATCCAACGACGGTTCTCCCGCCAATAGGTGCGGCGAATTGTTTCAGCGTCAGAAAGAGCCATACCCTGTTCTCGGTTGATTTCAATATTTAACTTGGCGACAAACGCCGTCGATAAACATCAACCGCGTTGCCTGCTGTGTCTATGGCCTTCAGTCAGGCCCACAGGAACGCCGACTGTAGCATCTTGGGCAGCTCCAAGAGCACCGGTGTCGAGGCTTGTTGTGCGGTACCGTGTCGCCTAACATCGTTGCCACCCGCTGAATCGGACTGATTTGATGACTGCCTCACGTTCCTATCCCATCCCCAATAGCTTTAGTGATGCGCATGTCACACCCGAGCGCTATGAAGCGCTTTATCAGCAGTCCCTTGAGGACCCCACAGTATTTTGGTCGGAGCAGGCGACGCTGCTTGATTGGCATACCCCCTGGAATGAGGTCTCCAATACGGATATCAGTACTGGAACTGCTCACTGGTTCGTCGGCGCTCGACTCAATGTGTCGGTGAATTGTATTGACAGACATCTGCCGCACCGCGCCAATGATATCGCCATCATTTGGGAAGGAGACCACCCCGATGACAGCCAGTCTTTTACTTATCAAGAGCTGAAAGACCACGTCTGCCGTTTCGCCAACGTGTTGAAAGATCGCGGGGTGGGTAAGGGCGACCGGGTCTGTATTTACATGCCCATGATCCCCGAAGCGGCATTCGCCATGCTGGCCTGCGCTCGCATTGGTGCCATTCACTCTGTGGTGTTTGGCGGTTTCTCTCCCGAAGCCCTGAAGGACAGGATAAATGACGCGGCATGCCGCATGGTGATCACCGCGGATGAGGGTGTTCGTGGTGGTAAGACCGTCCCTCTAAAACAAAATGTCGATGCAGCGCTGGCGCAGGTGGATTGTGTTGACAGTGTCATCGTGGTCAGACGCACGGGATGCGAGACCGACTGGAACGAGGGGCGTGACGTCTGGTATCACGAAGCCATCTCGTCGATCAGTAATGACTGCGAGCCAGAGTGGATGGACAGCGAAGACCCGCTGTTCATCCTCTACACGTCGGGCTCTACCGGCAAGCCAAAAGGCGTACTGCACACGACCGGTGGCTACCTACTGCAAGCGGCGATGTCGATGAAATATGTATTCGACTATCGCGAGGGCGAAACCTACTGGTGCACAGCTGATGTCGGCTGGGTCACCGGCCACACGTATATCGTCTATGGTCCACTGGCCATCGGCGCCCGAACGCTGATGTTTGAGGGCGTGCCTACCTATCCTGCTGGCGACCGGTTCTGGCAGGTCATTGCCAAGCACGAAGTTAATCTTTTCTTCACCGCACCCACCGCGATCCGAGCGCTGCATGGCCTGGGCGACGAGCTGGTGACGCGCCACGACCGCAGTTCACTTCGCATCATCGGGTCGGTTGGCGAACCCATCAACCCCGAGGCATGGGAGTGGTACCACCGTGTTGTCGGGGACAGCAGATGTCCTATTGTCGACACATGGTGGCAGACCGAAACAGGTGGCGTCATGATTACACCGCTTCCTGGCGCCCACGCCCTCAAGCCAGGGTTCGCCAGCTTTCCCTTTTTTGGGGTGGAACCGGCGCTTCTGGATGAAGAGGGGCGAGAGATAGAGGGTGCAGGTGCGGGCTACCTGGTGATCAAACGATCTTGGCCCGCTCAGATTCGAACCGTTTATGGCGATCATCAACGCATGATCGACACGTATTTCACTACCTATCCGGGCTACTACTTTACGGGTGACGGGGCGCTACGGGATGAGGATGGATATCTGCGCATCACCGGTCGCGTCGATGACGTGCTCAACGTTTCGGGTCATCGAATGGGCACTGCCGAGGTAGAGAGCGCTCTGGTACTCCATAAAGACATCGCGGAAGCGGCCGTGGTGGGCTTTCCCCACGACATCAAGGGCCAGGGTATTTATGCCTACGTGACGCCCATGAGTGGCTTAGAAGACAGTGAGGCGCTCCGTAACGAACTGATCGCACTGTGCGTCAGAGAAATAGGCCCCATCGCCAAGCCTGATAAGATTCAGTGGGCACCGGGATTACCCAAAACCCGATCGGGCAAGATTATGCGCAGGATCTTGCGTAAAATAGCGGAAAGAGACCTTGAAAATATCGGTGATATTTCAACACTTGCTGACCCAACTGTAGTGACGCAACTTATCGAAAACAGATCGGATAACTAGGGCAGAAAAACGGTCCCGTTTACATCGATGCTCCTAAAGCTCCCCTCCTGAACTAATAAGAGTGACAAATGTTTAATAATGATAATGGCGCGGCACGGTACTCCAAATGTCCAAATGCTGGGCGTCTGTTCTTCGTGCTCCTATCTGCATATTTGCTCACGCCTAATGCAATCTCTCAAGAAACTGACGAGGCTGGTGCCATAGAGGAAGTGACCGTCACCGGCAGCTACATTCGATCAACTGCAACGGATAATGCATCACCGGTAGAGATCATCTCATCTGACTATATCGCCAACTCAGGCGCCATTGATGTCGGCGAGCTGACAGCAAAATGGAGTTTCGTATCTGGATCCGAAAACAACCCAGACGCCTTTACCGCCGGAGAGACCCAAGGAACTAGCAACGTAAACCTGCGGGGGCTCGGTCTCAGCTCTACATTGGTTCTTATTAATGGAACGCGACAAACTTTCAGCGGTGGAGTTGCAAATGATGGCAGCGTCTTTGTAGATACCAGCACAGTTCCCATCACAGCGATTGACCGAGTGGAAATCCTTAAAGAGGGCGCCACTGCCACCTATGGGTCAGACGCCGTAGCAGGTGTTGTGAATTTTATTCTGCGCAAAGATTTCGAGGGTCTTGAAATAGGAGGGGGCTACGAGGAAATAGCGAACGGCAGCGCCGGCAAAAGCTCCTTTAACTTTCTCACAGGCTTTAGTGGAGATCGAACAAAGGGCTTTTTCACTGGCACTTATTTTGAACAAGAAGCACTCAGTTCAGCGGCGCGCCCTTATACCACCGAGAATGCGGTAAGCAGCTTGGGCCGCAGCTTTCTAGTGCTGGGCTCCGACGCAACTGCAATCGGAGAATACGCAGGCTCCTATAACTACCTCGAGACCGTCGCGGATCCGGCGTGTCAAGCAAATGGCGGCATTCTGGGCAGCCCTTTTGTCGCGCAAGCCACCAGCGGAAGCAGCACAGGCGGTGGTGAAAAGTGCGGCTTTCTATATGGACCGCGCTTCAATCTCGTAAACAAAGAGAGCAAAGCGCAGTTATATGGCACGGTCTCTCATTCCTTGTCCGAGTCTTTATCGGTGGCACTAGAGTTCGGATGGACGAGACACGAAGTAAAGGACAACCCGCAATCACCTTCCTATCCCAACTTATCTTTCCCGACGATCCTGCCAGGCCAAGCAGGTAGCCCTTTCGATGTGCCTGTAAGGTGGTATGGCAGGCCCTTTGGCGCAGAAGCAGCATCACCTCTGGCTCCTCGTAAAAGCGACACAATCAGAAGTTCCCTGGTAATTAATAAGCAGATGACGAACGCTTGGTCATGGAATCTCGCAGCAACTTACTCTCTGAATGATCGGCACGTGTATCAACCAGATACGGTTAAATCGAGACTAAATGCTGCACTATCAGGGGTCGGTGGTAGTAGCGGATTAGAAAGCTTTAGCCCCTTCGACCCCGGTGAGAACAGCTCAGCGCTGATTGATTGGATGAGCTATCAGACAAGCACCAACAAAGAAACCGACCTGACAGTCGTTGATTTTGTAGTGAGTGGTGACATCTGGGAAACGAAGGCTGGAGCCATCGGACTCGCTATGGGCGGCCAATGGCGCAGAGAAGGCTTCTCTGTCAAACGCAACGAGCTGTATACCCAACAAGTCGATCCCGAAACTGGAGAGACTATTCCCGTAGACCTTATCTTTTTGGGGGGTGGGCTACCTGTTGACCAGTCCAAAAACAGCATGGCGATATTTGCCGAAGCAAATATCCCGATAACCAAATCACTAGAGGCGAATCTTGCCGCAAGATTCGAGGATCTAGAGACCGATAGCAGCATTGATTCAAAGTTGGGGGTGAAATGGAGTCTTTCAGACGCTCTCACTTTACGGGCTTCGGGATCAACTACGTTTAGAGAACCCTCACTAATACAAATTTACAATCAGGAAACCTCGCTGCAAGGATTGGTCGATCCGCTAACCGGATCGAGTAGCGCATTGTTTGTTCAGGTTAACTCTACTGGTAACACCGCCCTTAAACCTGAGACTTCGAGCAATTGGAATGCTGGGGTTATTTACTCACCGTCCGAAAACCTGACACTCAGACTTGATTATTGGAAATTTGACTATGAGGACGTCATCACGGTGCAAAACGCTCAGGGAAAGCTGAATAGCGACCCTATGGGAGCTGATATCCTGCGAGACTCAGCGGGGACACTTTCTGGCGTTAATGTTGAGTATTTGAATGCACAGGAGGTCAATGCTGACGGCATTGACTTGGCCGTCGATTGGTCCGCCTCTCTGCTGAATGGATGGTTACGAATCAACCTCTCAACCACCCACTTCCTCGGCTATGAGATTCCCTGCACGGGCGCCAATACTAAAGGTTGCAGTGGTGCCAGTGGAATGCAAGACGTGGTTGGTTACTTCAATTTTGACAACTTCGCTCGCTCCATGCCCGAAACTAAAGTCAACACAACCATCGAGTGGGCGTCAGACAGCCATAAGCTGGCTCTGATGATGTTTTACGTATCAGATTATCAAACTACCAGACCGATTCCTGATTCAGCTCGGCTTGAGGGCTACACGGATCGAATCGACTCATGGAGCACATTGGATGTTCAATATTCATACAGGCATCGTTTTAATACCGTAGAAACCACATTTACCTTGGGAGCCAAAAATCTGACGGACGAAAAGGCGCCTAAAGTCTATGACGCCGCAAACTTCAGTTACGACTCCAAGCAGCATGATCCCCGCGGCCGTATGTGGTATCTGCAATTACGTGCTGCGTTTTGAGCGCTCCATTATCGATATCAAAAAAAAACCGCGGACACTGCCGCGGTTCCTGAGTTCGCTTGACGCTGATTACATTGCCAAGCCGTGCTTGCTAGCAGAGCCTACTCTTGCTCCAACGACTCCTCTTCGGGGGTCGCATCATCGGCAGCATCCGCTGATGCTTCAGCGACATCAGCAGCAATCTCTCGCATCGATAACTTGATACGACCGCGCTGGTCGACGTCAAGCACCTTAACCTGAACTTCCTGTCCTTCAGACAGATAGTCAGTGACGTTTTCGACGCGCTCATCAGCGATTTGTGAGATGTGGACCAGACCATCCTTACCGGGAAGGATCGTGACAAATGCCCCAAAGTCGACGATTCGGGCCACGGTGCCAGTATAAATTGCGCCGATTTCGGCCTCGGCAGTGATGGCTTGAATCATCTCCACCGCGGCGTCGCGCGCTGCGGCATTTTGACCAAATACCTTCACCGTGCCGTCGTCATCGATATCCACGGTAGCGCCTGACTCTTCGGTGATCTGACGAATCATCGCGCCACCCTTACCAATGATGTCGCGGATCTTATCCTGATCAACCTTGAGCGTGGTCATGCTCGGTGCATTTTCTGAGGTGATCTCGCGGGGAGCGTCGAGGACAGTGTTCATCTGGCCAAGAATGTGCAGTCGTGCTTCCAACGCCTGCTCCAGTGCGCGCTCCATGATCTCTTCATTGATGCCCTCGATTTTGATGTCCATCTGCAGCGCGGTGACGCCCTTGGCTGTACCCGCGACTTTGAAGTCCATGTCACCGAGGTGATCTTCGTCACCCAAAATATCGGTCAAAACGGCAAACTGATTACCATCCTTGACCAAGCCCATCGCAATTCCTGCTACGGGAGCTGCGAGTGGGACACCCGCCGCCATCATTGAGAGTGAACCCACACAGACCGATGCCATTGAGCTGGAGCCATTGGACTCGGTGATCTCAGAGACGACTCTTATCGTGTAAGGGAATTCTTCGTTGCTAGGCAGTACCGCAGCCAAACCGCGCCTCGCGAGGCGGCCATGGCCGATCTCACGCCGGCTGGTGAAGCCGATGCGCCCCGCTTCCCCTACGGAATAGGGAGGGAAGTTATAGTGCAGCATGAAGGGGTCGCGGCGCTCACCCTCAAGCGCGTCGATGATCTGCGCGTCACGGGTGGATCCCAGCGTCACGGCACCAATAGCTTGGGTTTCACCGCGGGTGAAGAGTGCAGAACCGTGTGCCTTAGGCAGTACATCCACCTCGCAGGCAATCGCTCTGACCGTGCGGTTGTCTCGGCCGTCGATGCGCGGCTCACCCGCCAGAATACGACTTCGAACAATGTTCTTTTCAAGCGTCTTGAACACGTCTTTAACGTCGTCGGCGGCAGGGCCGTCTTCTGTTGCGAGTTGGGCGACAATCTCGTCCTTGACTTGGCCGACACGCTCATAGCGCGCAGATTTCTCAGTGATTCGGTACGCTTCACCCAGTGGGCCGGAAGCGGCAGCTTCTACCGCCGCAACCAGCTCTGCGTCAGCTTCAGGAGCCTGCCAATCCCAACGAGGCTTGCCCGCTTCAGCGACGAGCTCGTTGATCGCATTGATCACTGTCTGCATCTCTTGGTGCGCAAACAACACAGCGCCGAGCATTTGGTCTTCAGTGAGCTCTTTAGCCTGCGACTCGACCATTAGCACCGCATCTTTCGTGCCGGCCACCACCATATCGAGGTGGCTATCAGCCAGCGCTGAATAGGTCGGGTTTAAAATGTAACCACTGGCTTCGGTAAAGCCCACCCGCGCACCCCCGATCGGGCCGTTAAATGGGCACCCCGAGATCGCCAGAGCGGCTGAAGTACCGATCATCGCGGGAATATCCGGGTCAGTGTCTTTATCCGCTGACATGACGGTACAGACGACCTGTACCTCGTTCATAAAACCGTCTGCAAAGAGCGGTCGAATAGGACGGTCAATCAAGCGCGATGTCAAAGTCTCTTTTTCGCTGGGTCGCGCTTCTCGCTTAAAAAATCCACCCGGGATTTTTCCAACCGAGTAAGTCTTTTCGATGTAATGCACCCCCAAAGGAAAGAATGCTTGTCCTGGCTTCGCCTTAGGGTCTGCAACGACGGTACACAGCACGCTAGTGCTTCCCATCGATATCAATACTGATCCGGACGCCTGTCGTGCGATACGGCCGGTTTCCAGCGTGACTTCTTGGTCACCGTACTGGAACGTTTTTTTCACTACATTCACGTGTTTTCTCCAAATATGACGGGGCCGGCGCTGGGCCGGCCCTTTCTGATCCTCAGCGGCGCAGACCCAACCGCTTAATCAACTCTGCATAGCGGGCGGTATCTTTCTGCTTGAGGTAGTCGAGTAACTTTCGACGCTGGTTCACCATACGAATCAGGCCACGTCGAGAGTGGTGATCCTGAGAATGGTCCTTAAAGTGGGACTGCAGTTGCTCAATATTTGCCGTGAGCAGAGCGACCTGTACTTCCGGAGACCCGGTATCGCCCTCTGACTGCTGGTAATCGGTAACAATTTGCGCCTTGGTGGCTGCGTCCAACGCCATGGTACTTTCTCCAACCTGCTTGTTAAAAGCGAGCCTATCCGTGCAGGTTTACAGACAGGTTCGTGGAACGGCTCTTGCCGTTTGTCTATTGGGCGAGAAGTCTTGTTGGGGCTAATTGCCCGTCATCCCGCACGTTACCGATGCCGAGGAAGCTTCCTCCTGCGTCGGCGATGCGCACCATACCACTCTGGGCCCCGTTTGACACTACTACTGACTGCCCCCGTCGAATGTGAAAAGTTGCGGCCTCAGACAGCGTTACCCGAGGTAAATGATGCAAACTCGCCTCAATGGGCAGAAGGCGTAAATCCAGCCCCGGCTCCGATTCCGCCTCTTTTATCGCTAACAGCGTGTCCAGTGTCACGGTGTCACCCAAATTAAAGGGCCCTGACTGACATCTTCTCAGCTCGCTGACATGGGCGGGCAAATCAAGCGCAGCACCGAGATCTTCGGCCAACGACCGCACATAAGTCCCTTTGCTACAGAGGATCTGAACTTTCACGATAACCTGCTCTCCGGGCGCAAACGATACCAGGTCGAACTGGTGGATCGTCACGGATCGGGGCGCTCGCTCAACCTGCTCGCCCGCCCGGGCGCGCTTGTACAATGGCTGTCCGTCGACCTTCAGCGCTGAATACATTGGGGGCACCTGCTCAATAGCGCCCGTCAGCGGCTTCATCGCCTCGGTCACCCTATCGAGCGTGACCCCGGTAGCGGCGGCCTGCGCAATGATCTCTCCATCGGCATCTGCAGTATCAGTGCCAATACCGAGCACAAACGTACTGAGATATCCCTTGTCGGCGTTGAGCAGGAATTGGGAGAACTTGGTGGCCTCGCCAAAACACAGTGGCAAAACGCCCGTAGCCAATGGGTCAAGGCTTCCGGTATGACCCGCCTTGGCGGCACCATAAAGTCGCTTAACCTGTTGCAAAGCACCGTTTGACGACACGCCCGGTGGTTTATCAAGTACCAACAAGCCGTCTATTTGTCGCCCTTTACGACGGCGTGCCATCGTCAGCCTAGGGAGTCAGAATCAGCGTCAGAATCTGTCGATGCACCACCATGAAGGTCTGCATCGGCCCGGCGCACTTCCTGGAGCAAGCTCTCCATGTGCCGGCCGCGACCGACACTCTCGTCGAACCGGAAACTAATACGGGGTACCGTTCGCATCGCAGACGCCTTCGCCAATTGGGAGCGAAGAAAGCCAGAGACCTTCGCCAGCACAGCGGTAATCTCTGACCGCTCGTCGGGCGTCGTGTCCTTCATTAAGGTGAAGAACACCTTGGCATGAGACAAATCTCGACTGACCTCCACGCCGGTCAGACTCACCTCCTCAACGCGGGGGTCTCGCACGGAATTCTGTAGCAATCGTGCAAGCTCCTCGTGCAGAAAATGGCTGACGCGCTGAGTCCGCTCAAACTCCTTACCCATCGTGGCTGCCTTCAGAGGCTTCGGGCGATTTCGTTGACGTCAAACACCTCTATGAGGTCACCCACCTTCACATCGGTATAGTTCTTCACGCCAATGCCGCACTCGGTACCGTTACGCACCTCGTTAGCGTCGTCCTTGAAGCGACGCAGGGACTCAAGCTCGCCTTCGTAGATCACCACGTTATCGCGCAGCACGCGAATAGGCTTGGAACGATAAATCGTCCCCTCAATAACCATACAGCCAGCCACTTGGCCGAACTTGGGCGACCGGAAGGTGTCCCGTACCTCCGCGATCCCGACTATTTCCTCACGCATCTCCGGTGAGAGCATTCCGGACAGTGCAGCCCGCACGTCATCAATCAGATCATAGATCACGTTGTAGTAACGGATCTCGACACCCTCGTTTTCAGCCGTCGCGCGTGCCTTGCTGTCTGCGCGAGTATTGAACCCTATGATAATGGCCGAGCTCGTCATCGCCAGACTGATGTCCGTCTCAGAGATACCACCCACACCGCCAGATACGATATTGACCTTGACCTCCTCATTGCCCAAGTCGGCCAAGGCGCCCTGAAGCGCTTCAAACGAGCCACGAACATCGGCTTTAATGATGAGGTTCAGGGTTTCAACTGACCCTGCCGTCATAGTCTCGAACATATTGTCGAGTTTGGCGGCCTGCTGACGCGCAAGCTTCGAGGACCGCATCTTTTCCTGACGGAAATCCGCAACCTCTCGAGCTTTTTTCTCGCTCTCCACGGCAACCATTGGATCCCCCGCGTCGGGAGTGCCATCAAGACCCAGTACCTCAACCGGGATACTCGGACCGGCTTCTTGAATCTGTTGGCCATTCTCATCAAGCATCGCGCGCACTCGACCGTACTGCAGACCGGCCAGAACGATATCTCCCTGCTTCAAGGTGCCCTGCTGAATCAATAACGACGCAACCGCGCCTCGGCCCTTGTCCAGACGTGACTCGATTACGATGCCAGAAGCCGGTACGTCAGCAGGCGCCGTCAACTCGAGCAGCTCTGACTGCAACAACAGCGACTCTAATAAATCATCGACACCCTCGCCGGTATGCGCCGAAACTGGAATAAATTGCGTATCACCACCCCAGTCTTCGGGGATAACTTCTTTCGCAGCCAGCTCGGTTTTGACCCGCTCGGGGTCAGCGCCTTCCTTATCCATTTTATTGACTGCAACAACAATCGGTACCCCAGCGGCCCTTGCGTGCTGAACCGCTTCTTCCGTCTGAGGCATCACACCATCGTCGGCGGCCACGACCAAAATGACGATATCGGTCGACTTGGCGCCCCGTGCGCGCATTGCAGTGAAGGCCGCGTGGCCAGGCGTATCGAGAAAGGTAATCATCCCCTTACCGGTTTTCACGTGATACGCGCCAATATGCTGGGTGATTCCACCCGCTTCGCCACTTGCAACCCGTGACTCACGAATATAGTCGAGCAGCGATGTCTTACCGTGGTCAACATGACCCATTACCGTGACCACCGGAGCTCTAGGCTCGGGAGTCCCCTCTTGACTGGTGCGCGTCTCTTCGAGTCGCTCTTCGACCTCCTCAGCACTTTTGAGGACGACGCGATGCCCCAGCTCTTCGACCACCAGCGTCGCCGTATCCTGATCGAGCATCTGGTTGATATTGGCCATCACGCCTAGACTCATTAACTCTTTGATGACCGCTCCGGCCTTGACCGCCATTTGCTGGGCCAAGTCACCCACCGTTATATTTTCAGGGACGTTCACGTCATAAATAATTTTTTCGGTGGGCTGCTCAAAACCGTGCTGATTAGGCTCATCCGAAAGCTTCTTACGTCGGCCTCCCCGACGCCTTGCCACTCCCGCTGACGCGGCCTCTAAATCAGTCATCGAGAGGTTATGTCCACGCTGCTTACCGCGCGCACCGGGAACGCCACCCCGCTCCAGCCGCCCTTTCCCGGGTCGACGACGCAGCTCATCTCTCGGAGCAGACGCACCCTCTTTCGACGGTGCGGCATGCAACCGCTTGGGTTTACGATCAACCTCTTTTGCGGTGGGCTGACTCGTCTTTTCCTCGGCCTGCCTGGCGGCCTCCTCGGCGCGCGCTTTCGCCGCCGCCTCTAACTCAAGCTGCCGCGCCTGATCTTCTGCCTTACGGCGGGCGGCCGCACGCTGCCTCAGTACCTCTGGGTCATCGGTGTCGGGTTCATCGATCGGCGGCGGAGGGGCTGTTTCGGGTTCGGGTGTTGCCGTCAAGACTGGCGCCTCAGCAACCTCTGCAACGTCTGCAGCACCCTCCAAGTCGACTTCAGATTCAGGTTCCAGCGACTCAGCGGCATCCTCGCGCTTGACGTAAGTCCGTTTTTTCCGCACCTCGACATTGACGGTTCGCTTGCCTGCTCCGCCAGCGCGTAATGTGCTGACAGACTTGCGCTTCAGAGTAATTTTCCTTGGTGCACCCTCGCGCTCACCGTGACTCTGCTTAAGATGCGCGAGCAGTGTCTGCTTGTCTTCCTCAGACACAGCCTCATCAGCCGCAGCGTGAGGCAAACCCGCATCTTTCATTTGCGAAAGCAAACGGTCTACCGATGCGCCCACCGTCTCCGCCAATTGCTCTACTGTCACTTGTGCCATGTCTCTCTCCCTAACCGCTCAGTACCTGAAGTGCCTTACCGCATGACCCAGTCAAGCGGTCGCCTCTTCCTCCTCAGCGAACCAAGGGGCGCGCGCGGTCATAATGACCTCTGCCGCACGCTCTTCTGTCATCTCTTCAATATCTAATAAATCGTCTACCGCCTGCTCAGCGAGGTCCTCCATGGTGACGATCCCACGACTCGCAAGGACATAGGCAAGGTGCTTATCCATGCCGTCCATTGTCAGCAGATCCTCAGCGGGTTCGCGCGCATCGAGCTCCTCCTCCGAGGCAATCGCAAGCGTGAGCAGAGCATCCTTGGCTCGTGCTCGTAACTCCTCAGAGATTTCCTCGTCGAAACCCTCGATCGCATTCATCTCTTCGAGCGGCACATAGGCAATTTCTTCGAGCGTCGTAAAGCCTTCCTCGACCAGCACCGTAGCGATGTCCTCGTCGATATCCAGTGCAGACATGAAGCGCTCAATCACCTCTCCCGCCTCTGTCTCCTGCTTTTCGATCGCCTCATCCACGCTCATCACGTTGATAGTCCACCCGGTCAGATCTGACGCCAGCCTGACATTCTGACCGCCACGGCCGATCGCCTGAGCGAGGTTATCTTCCGCTACCGCCACTTCCATGGTGGAGTTATCTTCGTCGACGACGATGGATTCGACCTCGGCCGGAGACATCGCGTTGATCACCAGCTGGGCCGCGTTATCGTCCCAGAGAATGATGTCGACCCGCTCATTATCGAGTTCGTTCGAAACGGCCTGGACCCTCGAACCTCTCATGCCTACGCAAGCGCCCACCGGATCGATGCGCTGATCGCCTGTTTTGACCGCAATCTTTGCACGGGACCCCGGGTCTCTGGCGGCTGCCCTGATCTGGATGACACCCTCAGAAATTTCCGGCACCTCAATCTTGAACAGCTCCACCAGCATTTCCTGGCAAATGCGCGAGAGAATGAGCTGCGGACCTCGGGCTTCGGTATTGATTTCGGTGAGGACCGCCCGCACCCGATCATTGATACGAAACGTTTCGCGCCCGACCAGTTCGCCCCGGGGCAACAGACCTTCCGCGTTGTTGCCAAGATCTACGATGATATTGTCGCGGGTCACTTTCTTCACGGTCCCCGCAAGCAGCTCGCCCTCGCGGCCGCTGTACGCATCGGCAATCTGGGCTCGCTCGGCATCTCTCACGCGCTGAACAATCACCTGCTTCGCCGTCTGCGCCGCGATACGACCAAAGTCGACGTTCTCGACCGTCTCTTCATGGTAGTCGCCAGGCTTCAATGAGGTATCGACCTCAGCGGCTTCCTCTGTCGTGAACTGGGTCCCCAACAGAGCGAGCTCTGTGTCAGGCATCACCAGCCAAATGCGCTTGGTGACGTAGTCTCCTGACTCCCGATCAATGCTGACCTGAATGTCTGCCTCTTCGTCGTAGCGCTTTTTAGTGGCTGTCGCCAACGCCAGCTCAATCGCCTCAAAGATAATATCTTCGGCTACGCCCTTTTCAGCTGAAACTGCCTCAGCCACCATCAAGATTTCTCTATTCATCTTTTCGCTCTCACTTTTCTGGATAGCCTCATCGTTATCGGGCTTCCCTCAAGGTGGTACCACATCACTTTTTTCCCTGACCGATTTCCAGCCTAGGATGTGCCTTCGCGCGATCTACCGACCGCAATGGCAACTCGAATTCATGGTCATCGACACTGACAACGATCATCTCGCTATCTGCCGAAAGCAGAGGCCCTTTAAAGCGCCTTCTGCCGTCTACCGGCAATCTCAGCCGAATATCGATTATCTCCCCCACATAGGCCAGATAATGCTCGGGACGGAACAATAGACGATCCACCCCTGGCGAAGACACCTCGAGGGTGTATTCACCGCTAATGGGGTCTTCTACATCCAACACCCCACTCACCTGATGACTGACTTGAGCACAATCATCAACATCGACACCGCTCTCGGCATCTATGTAAAGACGAAGCGTGGGCCGTCTGCCAGGGGAAATCAATTCTATACCCCAGAGCGAATACCCCATCGCCTCGATCGTCGGCTGCAGCAGCTGCGTCAACTGCGCTTCCTTGCCCGACATGTCTATCTCCCTCAGGCCAGCTTTTAAACGGCCACAAAAAAGCCCCAAAAGGGGCTTCCGAGGCGATGGTCAGCGAGCAACGAACTGCCATCGAATTGGTAGCGGGGGCCGGATTTGAACCGACGACCTTCGGGTTATGAGCCCGACGAGCTACCAGGCTGCTCCACCCCGCATC
>NYTG01000084.1 GCA_002683395.1 Halieaceae bacterium
ACCTCTGACCACGTTGATGCGCTGGTTTCAGATGCTCGCAGCGTAGCGATAGGAGAGCGTTCCGCGGGTGGCCAGTAACCCTTGGCATGATAGGGTGGTGACTTCCATTTTAGGGCTGAGGAGTAGTCATGCTGTCACTATTTAAAAAAGCGGCGTGCGTTACTTGCCTTGGTTTAATCGGGTGCGGCGGAGACCCAGCGACTGATGCGCCAGACTCGCTGGTGAGCGATCTCGCGCAACGTGCGGGCGCGCCTTTATTCGAAGGGTTGGGGACTTTCCATATGCCGGTGACCACGGTCGACCCTGACGCTCAGCGCTATTTTGATCAGGGTATGGTGCTGGCTTTCGGCTTTAACCATGCCGAGTCCATTCGCAGCTTTCGTGCGGCACAGACACTCGATCCTACTTGTGCGATGTGTTTTTGGGGCGAGGCGCTTGCGACCGGCCCCAACATTAACGTGACCAGTAATGGCAGGGCTATCATGTCTGCTGATGAGCGGGTCGGCGCCCGTGCGGCAATTGATAAAGCGCTCGGCTTGTTGGCGGGCCTGACAGAAAAAGAACAGGATTGGATTCGGGCGCTTGATCAGCGTTACGACGGCGATCCTGAGTCGGCGCGGGAACCGCTTGATCGCGCCTGGGCCGATGCGCTGGGAACGATGGCAAAGCAGTATCCCGAGGACACCACGGTCGCCTCAATCTATGCAGAAGCACTGATGAACACGATGCCCTGGGACTATTGGGGCCCGAGGGGTGAAGCGAAGCCGGATACCCAGGCGGTGATTGCCAGCCTTGAGCGCGTGATGGCGGCGGACCCCGACCATCCCCTTGCCCTGCACCTCTACATCCACGCCCTGGAGGCCTCCTCAAATGTACAGAAGGCCGAGCCGGCAGCAGACCGACTTTCTGGCCTGGTGCCCGGATCTGGCCATCTGGTGCATATGCCCAGCCATATCTATTTTCGGGTTGGGCGATATCAGGACTCAGCTCTGGCTAACATCCGTGCCGCTGAAGTCGATGAGGCCTACATTGCGCAGTGCAACGCACAGGGTTTTTATCCAGCATTGTATTACCCGCACAACATTCATTTTTTGTGGGCATCGGCGACCATGCAGGGCCAGAGCGAGCTGTCGCTGGAGAGTGCACGACGGGTCGTGGCGAATGTGCGTATCGAGCAGGTGGAGCAGTTCCCGACGATCCAGTTTTTCCGCACGGTACCCATGCTGTCACTGGTGCGGTTTGCTCGCTGGGAAGCGATTCTCGCTGAGCCCGAACCGCATGCGCCTTTTGCCTTTGCTCGAGCGATTTGGCACTACGGAAGGGGAGTGGCCTATGCCGCGACTGGGCAGCCCGAGTTGGCGATGGTTGAGCTGGAGGCTATCGAGGCCCTTGAGCCAGACGTAGACGAGATCTTCATGGGTAATGTGTACCCGGCCAAAGATCTGCTGGGGATCGCGAAGGCCTTGTTACGGGGAGAGTGGGCGTATCGACAGGCCAACGCTGGGGAGGCGGTCGAGCACTTTGCCGAGGCGGTGGCGATGCAGGACAGGTTGCCCTACACGGAGCCACCCTTTTGGTACTACCCGACGCGGCAGTCGCTCGGCGCCGCGCTGCTGGCCGATGGTCGGGCTGAAGAGGCGCAGGCGGTGTTCGAGGCTGACCTGAAGCAGTACCCGATGAACGGTTGGTCTACCTTTGGCTTGGCCGAGGCGATGCAAGCTCAGGGTGACGAGGCAGGAGCGAAAAAAGCACTCGGCCGATTTGACACGCTGTGGCAGTTCGCGGATGTGACGCTGAGCACCTCAATTCTTTAACTATTCAGCGCTCGTTGGCTGGGGCAGTTAAGAACGCTGTAGAAGAGGACACCATGATCAAGCTTGTTACGTTGCTGACTAAAAGATCCGGGATGTCGCGCGAGGCATTCATTGAGCATTACGAGACTCACCATAAAAAAATTGGTGAGAAGTATCTTGCGGGGTACGCGGTGAAGTACCAGCGGCGTTACCTCAATGTTGCTGATTCGGCTCATCACGCTCCAGAAGAGCTGCCTTTTGATGTGCTGATGGAGATCTGGTTCCCCGATCAGGCCCGCATGGACGCTGCGATGGCGTTGATTGGGTCTGAGGCAGCGCAAGCGGAAATCATCGCCGACGAGGCGCGTCTTTTCGACCGCGATCTCATTCGTAGCTACGTTGTCGAGGAATACGAATCGGAAATGCCCTGACCGCAGACCGCGACGGATTCGCGCCTAGCGCATTTTGTCGGGACGCTCTTTAGTCAAGCCAGTGAAGCTGAATTGTTCCCGTCTCTGCGCCTTCCCGGGCAATACGCTCTGCGGATTCGCCAAATTTATTTTCAATCTGCTCGCGGCGGATCTTCATGGTCGGGGTCAGAATCTCGTTTTCGATGGTCCAGGGTTCGCGGCTGAAAATTACCGCGCCAATGCGCGCGTGTTTTTCAATTTCGCCGTTGATTGAGTCGACCGTCGCTAAAGCAGCGGCCTCTACCTCCTCTTTGGGCAGGGCGCGTGCGGGTTCGTTAAGCACCGTGACCATTACCGTCTTTGAGTAACCCCGGCCTAACAGGCACTGTTGTTCAGAATGCGGGTTGTCGGCGAAGAGACCCTCGATTGGCGGTGGGGCCACGAACTTGCCTTGAATGGTCTTAAAATAATCTTTGACCCGCCCGGTAATGAAAATAAAGCCATCGTCATCGATTCGCACTTTGTCGCCCGTGTGTAGCCAACCATCCTGCCAGAGCTCCGCGGTCTTCTCGGGGCGATTGTAGTATCCGGGCGTGCAGCCTTCTGCCTTGATCAAGAGTTCGTCGTTGTCCCCAATTTTGACTTCGACTTCACCGGCGGGTCTGCCGATGGAACCGATGCGGCGGTCTTCTGGGTCGGTAATAATGAGTCCCATTGCTTCGGTCTGTCCGAAACCCTCACAGAGCTTTACGCCCACTTCATCCCACCACTCAATCAAAGAGGGTGGAGTGGGGGCGGCGGCGGTCAGACAATATTCAACTTCATCCATTCCCAGCGCACCCCTTACCAGAGTTTGTACCCCGGCTCGGTCGCTTGCGAGCGCTGTTGCCAATGCCTCTGCGCCCCCAAACTTGGCCGTAATCGATTGCCGGAGTTGCTCCCAGACTCGGGGTGGGCCGAAAAAAATATTCGGTCGGCATTGGGGAAGATCCCGCGCCAGCGTCTCGAGCGATTCGTTAAACCAGATCTCGCCCCCTGTATTGATCGATGAGAATTCAACGATCTGGCGCTCAGCGATATGGGGGAGCGGCAGGTAGCTGAACCACCTCGGCTGTTCACGTTGTGTGAAAAGGTATTGGCACCGACGCATGGGAATCAGATTGGTGGCGTGGGTCTGTATGACCCCCTTCGGCACGCCGGTTGTGCCCGATGTGAATACCAGAGAGACGACGTCATCGGGACCGGGTTCATAAACGGGCGCCTCCCTAGAGGCGGCTGCGACGAGATCCTCCCATTTTGTATGAGGCAGGTCGCAATCGACCCCCGGCAGCGTAATCAGCACGCAGCCCTTCGGGAGGACCTCTTTTACGCTGCGCCAGTTTTCGGTCTCGCCGAGAAACAGCACCTTGGTATCGGTAAAGCTAAGGATGTATTCGGCGGTTGCCTGAGCGTGAGTGGTAAAAAGCGGCACCGTAACGTTACCCGAGTGAATGATCCCCATGTCGGCCATGATCCAGTGGGCTCGATTTCGGGAGAGCAGCGCCATCCGCTCACCGTGCCCAAACTCTGCTTCGAGCCAGGCAGCAACGCGGTCGATCTCGGCCACCGCAGCACCCCAGGTGTACTCTGTAGCGCCTGATTCAGACAGATCGCGCATCCATACCTGCTCGGGTTGCGACGCCGCCCAGTGGCGTGCCTGCTCGGTAAGAGTGGAGTGCTGCATGCGATCGGTTCCTTTGGGCTGATGGTGCTCGGGTCTGGGTCAACGTGTACTGGCCGCGAAACGGCCTTATTGGGCTGCTCGCTGCGGGTAAGCTTTACATTAGTCGGTGCGAGTAGCCAATTCCAGCCCCGAACAGTGTTAACAGCGGATGTCGTGTGAGCGAAGCTGAGCGCGTGCGGGTATAGTGCCGCGGACCTGCGCAACTTATTGCGTTCATAACAAAGGGGATGTCGATGACTCCATTACTCGAAATCACGTTGTATTTCACGTTGCTGACGTTTGTAACAGTGGTCCTGGGCGCAGCGATTCGCAACCAGGAGTGGACAAAAGAGGGCCGCGAGATCGGGTTAGGGAACCGCGATAATCTCAGAACGGAGACGCCCATGGGTGGGCGGGCGGACCGTGCCGCGAAAAACTCCATCGAAGCACTGGTGTTTTTTGCCCCGCTTGCCGTGTTATCGCATTTGGCGGGCATGGACGCTGAGGTGCTGCTGGGCGCTCAGATCGCTTTTTGGGCGAGAGTGGCTTATGTGCCTATCTACATCGCAGGCGTCAAGTACGTGCGCAGTCTGGTGTGGATTGTGGGCGTGGTGGGTTACGGGGTGATGGTATCGCATCTGCTTTGATCGCTCATCCGGCGGCCACCGATGTTAGGTTGCCGCGGGATCGGTAAAGCAGCTCCGCCATCGCGCTTTGAGAGCGGTGGTGCCTAAAGCACCCAGCGTAGTGACATTTCGCTCGGGGATTAACGCGGCGTCCTGCGTTGTCGCGACGGCGTCGCTGACGCTGGATTCCCGCAAGATATGCAGCATGGGAAACGGTGAGCGGTTGGTGTAGTTCTCTGCATCGTCGGGTTCGGTGTCGGAAAATTGATACTGCGGGTGAAATCCCACCAGCTGATAGATACCTTCCCAGCCCAACGCTTCGGTCAGACTCTGGGCGGTGTAGAGAAAATCATTAAAGTCTCGAAAATCGGGCATGCCGGCGGGCAAAATGAGAAAGCTCGTTTCGATATCTTGGCTGTTGTGGAGGAGCGTAATCTCCTCGCTCAGCGCGTGAAGAATGTTCTCGGGTTCCGAGTCCTCGAAGACGGTAAAACGCAGGCTATTGCGCATCACTTCTCGACGGGCAAACGGACACAGGTTGAGGTCAACGACAAAAGAGTTGATCCAGCGCCGCGTAATGTTGACGGTGGTGTCGATACTTGACGGTTCCTGATGATAACGGCGACGTGAGCTTTCGACAGAGATCGTCCAGCGCCTTATTGCATGCGGTATCTTAGAGCATGACGAGCGGGTTTGCTGACCAGACGGGGGCGACATCATGGTGTGGAAGTGTCCGAGTTGCGGACAGGCGCTTGAGGCGAGCGATGATGGCTTGCTGTGCGCCGCAAACCACAGCTTTGATCGCGCGAAAGAGGGCTACGTTAACCTGCTCCCTGTGCAAAAAAAGCGGAGTAAGCGCCCGGGAGACAGCCTTGAGATGGTACTGGGTCGGCGAGTGGTACACGATGCAAGACTTTATCAGCCTCTGGCAGAGGCGCTCGGCGATGTGGTGTCTGCGAGACCTGGGATCAGGACGCTATTGGATATTGGCTGCGGTGAGGGGTTTTACGGAGGGATGCTCTCGAGCCGATTGCCGCACCTGACGTGCTATGGCATCGATGTGGCGAAGCCCGCAGTCAAGTTGGCCGCCAAAACCTATCCGCATCAGCACTATGCCGTAGCAAGCTCGCGGGACCTGCCCGTCATCACCTCGTCGATTGATATGGCGCTGTGCGTTTTCTCCCCCTCCAATGATACGGAAATTAGCCGCGTGTTGCGGCCGGGCGGGTTTTACCTTGAGGTCGGGCCCGGGCCAGAACATCTTTGGCAGCTAAAAAGCGCACTGTACGAGCAGCCCCGTCAGCACAAACCCTCAAGACGACAAATGGTGGACGCGACTTTGGCAGACGAAGGCGAAGTCCGTTACGACAGCACGCTGGATAATGGGTTGCTTCAGGCGCTGCTGGCAGCTACGCCCTTCGCTTTTAGGGGGCGACGGGAAAGCCGCGCAGCGCTAACGGCGCAATCTGATTTTCTGGTCACGTTCGCCTTTTCCTGGCGTCTTTTTGTCTTGGGGGAGAAGGGGGCGCGTTAGACCCGATATGTCGCGCTCGAATGGCACGGCCTTTTACTTTGCCCTGAGCGAGGTAGCTCATTGCCTGACGGAGCGCGGTTCTGGAAATCGCTACGTGGCTTGTATTGTCTGCGATCGTGATCTTTCCGATCGCCCCGGCATCCAACCCCGCATCACCCGTGAGGGCGCCCAGCACATCGCCCGGGCGGATCTTTTGTTTACGGCCCGCATCAATTTGTACTGTGGCCATGGCGCCCCGCAAGTGGTAATTCGGATCGCGGTCTAGTGATGCCAGCTGGTCGCAAATACCCGTGATATTGAGATGGTCTTCAATTAGGCGCATGCGTGGCGCTTCGGCAGGCGTGACCAGACTGAAAGCTTTTCCGGATAGTCCGGCCCGGCCAGTGCGGCCAATTCGATGGACATACGTGTCCGCATCCCGCGGTAGCTCAAAATTCACCACCATTTCGAGTGCGGGAATATCGAGGCCGCGTGCTGCGACATCGCTGGCAATTAAAACCGGGCACGAATCATTAGCAAACTGAAGCAGCACCTGATCCCGTTGTCGCTGCTCGAGGTCGCCATGTAGAGCGGCCGCCTCGATATCGTGCCCCTGCAGAAAATGGGCTACCTCATCGCACTGTTTTTTGGTGTTGCAAAACACCATCGCATTCTGCGGTTGATAATGCTCAAACAACGCCAGTAAGGCGGTGTCGCGCTCCTGTTTATGAATTTCGAAAAACAGTTGTTCGAGTGTGGTGTTGTCTTCTGCGACCACGGAGTCGGCTTTGATCGATACGGGTTCTCGCTGGATAGACCGGCTTATTTTTAGGATGTCGTCGGGAATCGTTGCTGAGAGCAGCAGTGTTTGCCGCGCCCTGGGCAGGCTGGCGGTAATGCTGGCCATCACGTCGGCAAACCCCATGTCCAGCATCCGATCAGCCTCATCGAGCACGAAGGTGGTCAATCCGGTCAGATGCAAAGTGTGTCGCTGCAGATGATCCTGAATACGCCCCGGGGTGCCCACCACAACATGAGCGCCGTGCTCCAGCGAGTCGCGTTGAGGACCAAAGGGCTTGCCCCCGCAGAGCATCACGACCTTGATGTTGGGCATGCGGCTAGCCAGCTGCCGTATGACGTCGCCTACCTGCTCTGCAAGCTCCCTGGTCGGACACATCACCATGGCCTGCACGCCAAAGTGTCGAGGGTTAAGGTGATGTAACAGACCGATTGCGAAGGCGGCCGTTTTGCCGCTGCCGGTTTTGGCCTGAATGATGACGTCTTTTCGAGCGAGGATAGCCGGAAGGCTCTGCGCCTGGACGGGGGTCATCTCGGCGTAACCGAGGCCGGTCAGCGCGTCTAGCTGAGCGGGCGATAGCGGTAAGCCAGAAAACAGGGCGCGGGTCATAGTAAGCAGTGCTGGAGGCGGGTGGCCGACCCTATCAGATTTGAACGGTATAGGATCTATTCGAAGCCCTAACCTGATTAGAAAAACGCCCCATTAGTGGGGCGATAAGTGGCGGTGGGCGTAGGATTCGAACCTACGGAGGGTCACCCCTCAACGGTTTTCAAGACCGCCGCTTTCGACCACTCAGCC
>NYTG01000085.1 GCA_002683395.1 Halieaceae bacterium
ATGACAAGCACCTCGCCACCTGAGTCAATCGATTGGCGATGGACCGGTCGAGATACGGCGATCCCACGTTGCGAGAAAGGAATTTTCCCTGTTACGCTCACTGACATTCAGCCGCAAGTATCTGGCGCGGAGCCGCTTATGAACCAAGCACTGCACTTACCCGCTTATCCGGTAACCGACGGTTGTATCGGCGGTGTCACAGAGTTTGAGCATACCCAGCCCTGGATCTATAGGCTGGATAATCCTTATTTGCACGGGGTTTATGCGCCGACCACTTTGCAACTGAGTGAGTCCGGGCTGCGCGTAGAAGGAACCTTGCCCACTGATCTACTGGGCACTTATTTCCGCAATGGTCCCAATCCCGTGCACCAGCCGGGTAACCGTTATCACCCGTTTGATGGAGACGGCATGGTCCACGCTGTGTCGTTTTGTGAGGGAGAGGCCAGTTACCGCAATCGCTACGTCGAAACCCTTGCTTTCGCCGAGGAGCGGGGGACAGGCCGTTGCACCTCTAACGGGGTAATGGGTCCTTTCGACTTTAATAGCTCGCCTTTCGGTATCAAGGACACCTCGAATACGGATTTGTTCTATTACGCGGGAGGTCTGATGACGCTGTGGTACAACGCCGGACACCCTTATCGGCTAAATCCTCAGACCTTGGAAACTGAGGGCTACTTCGAGCTTGAGGGACGACGACATCGCCGTTTGTCGGCGCACTCCAAGGTGGACTGGAACACGGGGGAGCTCCTGTTTTTTGATTACGGTGATGAGCCGCCCTACATGACCTACGGCGTGGCAGATGCGTCGGGCAAGCTGTTACATGAGGAGGTCATTGACCTTCCCGGGCCGCGGCTGCCCCACGATATTGGTTTCACATCCCACTACACCATTTTGCACGACTTACCCTTTTTCCATGACCCCAAGGTGCTGCAGCGACACCAGCTGCGAGTACTGACCTTCCACCGCGATATTCCAACCCGATTCGGACTCATTCCGCGCCATGGTCGCGGCGATCAGATCCGCTGGTTTGAGTGCGAGCCCTGCTATGTCCTGCATGTCAGCAATTGCTGGGAAGAGGGTGATTGGGTGGTGATGGATGGCTGTCGATCAGTGAACCCTATGCCCTCGGCGACGGGTGAGGAAGGTGAGCTCTCGCATATGCTGGCTTATATGCGTCTCGAGGCAAACAATTATCGCTGGCGTTTCAATTTGCGCACCGGAGAAGTGCGCGAGAACGATATTGACGATCTCAATACCGAATTTAATAAAACCAACCCACTTTACGCCGGCGTGAAGAGCCGCTACGCCTACCATCAGCGTATTCCCTTGCTCCACGAAGGAGGGCACACCCTACGCTTTACCGGACTGGTGAAGTACGACAACGAGACCGGTTGTCGGCAGCAATGGGATTATGGAGAAGGTGTTTTCGGTAGTGAGGCCGTGTATGTCCCCAAGGTCGGTGCGACCCGGGAACACCCGGAGGATGACGGGTATGTGATCACCTTGGTCACGAATCCGAGGGACTGGTCATCTCACTGTCTGGTGTTTGATGCGACCGATGTAGCAGTGGGACCGATGGCGCGTGTCACCCTGCCCCAGCGAGTGCCATTTGGATTCCACGCCAGCTGGGCGCCAGGCGTCTGAGAATAGCGGAGCGCCGCGGCTCAAACATTAACGAGCATCAGCACTGCCACCAGCACCATCAGCGTGGCGGCGACTTTATTGATTTGAGCAAGGTGCGTATCGGTGCTGAGGAACCGTCGCAAGCCACTTCCGCCGGTTGCATAGAGGTTCATGGAGATAAACTCAGAGGGCAGGATGACGCCGAGAAAGACGCTGAGCTGCCCGGCGATCGAATAGTTTGGCGACATGAAACCGGGTAACAGGGCAATCATGAAGCCCCAGCCTTTCGGGTTCATCACGGCCGTAACGTACCCTAGGCTTAGCAAGGCCAGCGGTGCGAGTCGAGCTGGCCCCTCATCGCGCTCAAACTGAGCGGGCTGGGTCCAGAGCCTGTAGGCCACCCACAGCAAATAGCTACCGCCAACTAAGGCGAGCAGAGTGAAGTAAAGATCGGACAGCGACTGAATCCAGGCAAGGAGCAGCGCGCAACTGATCACCACGGTGGCCACGCCGGCCAGCTCGCCCCCCATCATCCACAGTGTTTGCCGGTAACCCTGCGATAGCCCGAGGGTAAAAGCCAAGGTCATACACATGCCTGGCGTCAGGGAAATGGCGGCAATCGTGGGAATAAACACCCACAACAGCTCGGGATTCATGCTGCGGTGACCTCAGTAGCGAGCGAGCAAAACGACCAGTGCGAGCAATTGAATCATATTGATGGCGACTGACAACCGGTGCAGCCGAGCAAAACCGAGGCCGGCGCTGGCGTCTCCCGCGAGCTCTGCGTCGCGCAGGGAGTTAATGCGGGGCACGAGTCGCTGTCTGACCCATAAGGTCGAGAATGCAATGAGCAGACACACTCCCGACGCTATCGGTTGAGAGGTCATCCATAGCAGGCCGGCGAGGCCGGATCCAATGATTAAGGCGAGGTAATAACGCGGGAATAGCCGCCGAAGAAAACGTCCCGCTTCGTCAGCAGGTAGCGCCTGAAAAACGGTGGGGGCGATGCCTACCGCAAAGAAAACCATGGCGCCGAGTGTGGCGGCAACGGTGTACAGGGCGATCAGTTCCATAGCGCGACCTTATTTTGAGCGAAGTTTGTACTGGGTTGAACAGTAGCCGCGAGAGACCGACGGATCGCGCCTGAGGGCGTGCTTTGTTTTGCGGCCCGTGACGCGTTCACGCCAATTCTTGAAGGCGCGGGGTTTAAGCGAGGCGCGCATCAGTGCGATAACCTTGTTTTCAGGGAGCCCGTATAGCTGCTCAATTGCTTCAAAGGGCGTGCGATCTTCCCAGGCCATCTCAATGACTCTGGAATGGTCAGCCGCGCTGAGGTCATGATGCCCCCCAAGGTGGGCGGAGTCATCGGTGCCGTCACCTAAGGCGCGCAGCGTGTGTTGGGCAGAGCCTGTTGTCATCGTAAAAATGATTGCCGATTGACGGACCCGACACTCTAGCGAAAGCAGGTGCGCTATGCCGACTCGCCATCCAATAGCATTGACGCTTCCGGGCGGCCGGCCTAGGGTGGAAGCAATGGGTTCTCAGGGCGAGTGATGCGCGTATTGTTGGCAGGGGCAACGGGTTATATCGGTGCTGCGGTGTTGCGAGAGCTGTTGTCGCAACACCACGAGGTACTGGCCCTGGTGCGTCCGGGGCGTGCGCTGACTCCTGGCTTAGAGCCCGCCATCACGCGGATCGAAGCTGATATCACTCACGATGCCGAGTGGGATAGCCGTCTTCCACCGGTCGAGGCCGTGATTTCCTGCCTTGCGAGCCGCAGCGGTGCCCCGCGAGACGCCAGAGAGGTGGAGTACGAGGCGAATTGTCAGCTCCTCGAATACGCGGAGCGGGTTGGTGCGCGCCATTTTGTGCTGCTGTCCGCGATCTGCGTTCAAAAGCCGCGGTTGGCGTTCCAGCGGGAAAAGCTGAAGTTTGAGGCACGACTTCATGACTCCCCGGTACCGGGTACGATCATCAGAGCCACGGCGTTTTTCCGCTCGTTGGTGGGTCAGTTTGAGCGGGTGCGTGCGGGCAAGCCGTTTTTATTGTTTGGTAGCGGCCATCTCACCGCCTGCAAACCCATATCGGACTCGGATCTGGCGCGGTTTATCGTGACGCAGCTTGACTCATCCCCTAGCGGCACCGTGATGCGGCCGATCGGCGGCCCCGGTCCTGCGCTAACGCCCCAAGATCAAGGGCGCATGCTGTGTAAGGCGCTCGACAAACCCTTCCGAACGACCTCGCTGCCGCCCGAAATGTTTGATTGGTTGCGGTGGCTGCTCAGTCCGCTGGCACTCATCTCTCGCCGGATGAGCGATCGGCTGGAGTTTCTGCGTATCGCGAAGTTCTATGCGACCGAATCCATGTTGTGCTGGGATGATTCGGCCAAACGCTATGATGCCGAGGCAACCCCGGAGTTTGGCGAGGACACGTTGGCCGATTTTTATGAAAAGCTGAGTGCGGGCGAGGTGTCGATACCGGAGCGTGGCGAACACAGTCTGTTTTAGCGTCTAAATAGGCATCAGCATGATGGTCGCGACATGCGTGTCGTCGAGTCTCGTGGTGTGGATAGACGGGCCGTGACAGGGCTGCGGCGGTAAGTTCGGTGGTGCAATACCGAGCCTGCAGTCATCGATTCGCGTGACCTCGACATCCTGAAATCCTACCCAGCTCTGGGTAAGCGGATATTGGCACTTGTAAAACGCCTCCTTGGCGCTGAAGAACACCGTCGTTTCAGCTGCCAGACGCTCCGGGTTGAGCGAATCAAAGTAGGCGCGTTCGTTCTTGGAAAATAGCGTTGGCCACAGCTTGGGCTCTATACGGCCGATCTTTTCGATATCAATACCAATCGATTGAACCGCGTCGTGCCTCCCCACTGCTGCGGCGCACAGTGCGGTGCAATGTGAAAGGCTGCCCCGACGATCGGCGGGCCAGAGGGGCGAGCGGTCGCTGGCGCGGCGAAGCGGTTGGCCGGAGAGCTCGAGGGTATCGGCGAGCACCTTTACCAGTCGCCGACCGGCGATGAATTCTCGTTGGCGGGAGGGTGCTGCGCTGACAATGTCGTCCCATTCATCGGGGTCTAGGGTGCCCTGCAAGTCCTCAAGTGGCGCCCAGCCAATGGCGAGGCCAGCGGTGGCCAGATCGGGAAAGAGTGAATGGATGACCATCTCGCGATGTTAGCACTGGTTACTTGTCGCTCGGTTGAAGCGTCGAGCGACAGGTTCAAGGGAAAGCCAGTGCCAGTGGGTCTGCTTGAAACAGCGGCCCTGACGAGCCTGCGACATTCAGTGGCCTGACTGATCGACTGTATCGATCGAAGATGTGCGCTGTGAGGCCCAACTTAAGACCGCTAAAGACACGGCAAGTAGCAATACGGCACCTGCTTCAAACAACAGCTTGCTGGGTTCGGCTTCTTTCCCTTGCAGAATAATCAACCGAGTGATGCCGGTGATCGCGATCAGCACGGGCAGGGTAACGGGTACGCTATGGGTGGCGTAATAGGCGTACGCCATGCCGATCACCTCAAGGTAAATGAACAACAGCAGTAGGTCAGCGAGCCGTATCCTTCCCGCCTCATAAAACTGGGTCAGCTCGAATGCCACTGCCAGCATGGTTAACAGGCTGATAATAACCAAAAGAATACGCTCAGCTGCGCTGAAAAATCCGAGCACGCTTCGATCGAGCTTCTCGGTTGCTTCGGGATAATCGTTGCCAAGGTGTTGCTTGGACATCTCCGCTCTCCGACTGGGTGTCGGGGTATATACGGCGCCAAGCGACAACCCGTTCACGTAGTGTGCAAGCCCCGCCTAGCGGCGTCTCGCCAAGTCAAAGAAGCCTTTAGTCGAACGCTGGGATCACTTTCTCAGCGGGTATCCAGGGCATCTCAACTACCTCGGCGTCTCGCCAACCTTCTCCGGTATCCAATGACAGTGGGGTACCCGGCGTTGCCAGCGCTGTCGGCACATTCACGAGCGCGATGTTGTGCTCAAGCCGCGGTGAGTAGCAGTAGCGCGTCACGTGTCCCACCACTGCGTCACCGGATTTCACGCTCATGAAGTGCTCGTTAGGCGTGATCGGGTCGCCACCGAAGTTCGCTCCGACCAGCCGACGTTCCGGACCGGAGCGGGCGATGGCTTGCAGGGCGACTTTACCGACATAGTCATGGGGCTTATCAATGTCGAGTAAACGATCCATGCCGATGGTAAAGGGGCTGTCATTCAACGTGATGTCACTGCAGTAAGACAGCAACCCGCCCTCGACACTGCGCGCGAGCGACGGGCAGGCAGCCTGAATATCAAATTCTGCACCGGCAGCCATGCACAGGTCCCACAGTTCGGTACCGCGGCTGCTATCGAGAAGGATAATTTCATAGCCCAGCTCGCCGCTCCAACCAGTGCGGCTGAGCACAACAGGAATATCGTTCAATGAGGTGTGGCAGAAGTGATAGTAGCCGAGCTCAGTGGCCAGATCGCCGAACAGTTTTTGCGCCACGCGGGGTGCTAGAGGGCCCTGAAGCTGCAGCGGCGAGGCGTCGGGTTCCCTCACCGTCACGTCGAGCCCGCTTTGAGCTGCGACGCCCTTTGCCCACAACAAGACATCGCCGTCGCCCGGTGACAGCCAGAAGTGATTCTCGGCATGGCGATACAGCACAGCGTCATTAATGATGCCGCCATTTTCATCGACGAACACCACATAGCGCGCCCGATGAATCGGGCACTTGTCGATGTCTCGGGGCGTCAGCAGCTGAGTTAGGGCTAGCGCATCCGGCCCAATGATTTCGACCTGTCGCTCAGCCGATACGTCCCAGAGAGACACACCCTGCACGATTGCCCAGTACTCGGCGGTGGTATCACCGTAACTGGTGGGCATGAACATATGGTTATAGATCGTGAAGGCCTTGGCGCCCGCCTTAATCGTGGCGTCATAGAACGGCGATTTGCGGACGCGCGGACCAATAGTTATCGCGGGTGAAGCCATAGGAAAACTCCTGAAAACGGTTTATCGAGTCATATCGCCGTGCTGATCACGCGGCATTATGGCCCCTGTTTTGACGCCTAGAAAGTGCTTTTAGACGACGCATTCTGAACGGTCATTGTCTTTATTTGCCTCGTGTGAGCGGGAGACTCCTACCACGCTGACGGTTCACGCCGCCGCATTGGCTGTCGAGACATCAGAGTGCTCGGAGGACGTGTCGAACTCACTCTCGATCGGTGTAACAGGCTCGTACTCAACCTCTTCATCTGAGCGGGGATCCTGATCAAATACGGCAGGCGCCATTGCCGATGTGGTGGGAATAAAGGCACTCTGTTCCTCGATCGTGACAGCAGTGCGCCCGGGTGGCTGAAAAATAATGAAGATCCCGGTCACGACACTCGCCACACCCAGAAAGACAAACAGCGCGCTGTCGCCCATGCCGCGCATGGCCCAGCCGATGATCAGCGAGCTGCCCGCCGAGCCCAGTGCATTCAGCAGAAGCACCGATGAGCCGATCGTTACAAATTCTTCACGCTTTGAGTTGTCGGCCGCTTTGGCCAGAGAGACCGCATACAGTGAATTGGCAAACGCGCCGAAGGAGAACGCTCCCAGGAGCAGTCCCTCACGCGAGTCAGCCAGAAGTAAGCCGAAGGCCGACAGGCCGCTGGCTGCACACAAGGCGGCCAATACATAGCGGCGGTCAATGCGATCAGATGCCATGCCTATCGGGTACTGGGCCAACGCACCTCCGATGATATTGGCGGCAATAAAAGTGGGGACAAAACCGGCGTCATGGGTCTGCGACAGCGCATAAATGGCGCCCAGACCCCAAAAACCTCCCATGACCACGCCTGAGCCCAGTGCGCCCGCAAAGGCGGTATGAGAACGGCGATAGAGCTTGAAGAAGTTAAAGCGAGTCGCGGGAACGGGCGCTGGCGCCAGAGAGCGGGTCAAGCTGACGGGCACAATGGCGAGCCCTACTAGCAGTGAAACCAGAATAAACGGGTAAAGCGGGTTGGCCTCAGTGAGGCCCAACAAGTACTGACCGGCCGCCATGGAGATGAGCACGATTGCGGTGTAGATCGATAATGCGCGGCCGTGCCTGCTGGTATCGCTTTGCTCAGTGAGCCAGCTCTCGATGACGGTATAGGCGCCGCACATCACTGTGCCGAGAACAAAGCGAACCAGCACCCACAGGATGCCCTCGTCTACCAAGCTCAGGAACAAAAAGCTGCACAGAAAAATAGCCATGAGCGCGGTAAAGCTTCGGATGTGACCCACCCGAGCAATGATCGGGGGAACCAGCAACGCTCCCGTGAGAAAGCCAGCAAAGTAAGCCGAACCACTCAAGCCAATCAGCGTTTGTGACAGACCCAGCTCGCTGGCGCGCAGGGGCAGAAACGTCATGTGCAAGCCATGTCCGGCCAGCAGAAACGCCGTTGTAAACAGTAATGAAGATATGGGCCGAAGCGTGCTCATGGTGGGTTGTCTGCAGTGCTGTAGCGTGGCTCGAGAAGGCGCGCATTTTGCCCGAGAATCTATAGCTCGCAAGCGACAAATTAGTGAATTTTTGGCGGAGTACGGGCGCCGGTTTCAGCGCCCTGATTTTGTCCGTATTTAGGGGTTGCTCATGCGGCTAAGTCTGCCCACGTTAGCCTGTCGGCGCCCCGCGTTTGCAGCAACGCATTAAGCGCCTTGATGTGCTCGGGACCCACCTCACAGCAGCCGCCAATCACGGTCGCCCCGCTGTCCATCCACTGCGCAGCAAACTGAGCGTATTGCTCAGGCCCCAGGTCCTTCCTCGCTTCAAGCACATCGACAACGCCACCGGGCTCCAGTGCCTCCACTGACGTAAAGCCATTACCAAAGGCCCCAAACCTAAACCGCGATTCTGCAAGCACCTCAAGCGCGTCGGAGATGGCCTCAGGTTTGGAGCAATTGATCAAAACGGCCAGCGGCTCGAACCGGTCTATGGCCAGCAGCGTGTCGGCAAGAGACTCGCCTGATCGAAGCTGCTGGCCGTTTTCATCCGACACGGTCAGCGCTAGCATGATGCGAACCCCTGCCTGCTCGGCTGCTGCCAGGACCGCCTCCGCCTCATTAATAGAAGGAATGGTCTCGGCGAGAAAGCCATCCACAGCCCCTTTTTGCAGATCAATCAGTTCCTGATATTCGGCGACTGCCTGTTTGAGCGGTAGCTGCGTATCGGGACGATAGCTAGCGACCAGAGGCGG